>CALISP010000182.1 GCA_938041705.1 uncultured Cocleimonas sp.
ACGTAAATATTCAAGTTGAGGAGTTACAATAGTAGGATTAGCCGACATATTAATTAATTTATCTTAGGTTATTAATAGATTCTATAAATGTAATATAAATATTATTAATTCAATAAACTCATAGCTAGTTTAAGGTCATCCCAAGCTTTACGTTTATCTATGGGTTTTTGCAATAAGTAACTTGGGTAGTAAGTCACAACACAGGGAATATTTGTATTATTTAATGTATGAACTTTTGAACGCATTATTATAAGAGGGTCTTTACAACCCAATAAATTCTGAGCTGCTATTTGACCGACAAAAAGGATAATCTTAGGCTTTATATTATCAATCAGTGCTATCAAATCATTTTTTAATTTAAGTTGTGTTTCTGACTCAATTTTTTCGTCAATATCATTAGATAGATACTTATCTACTATATTTACAAGATAAGCATCGGAACGAGGCTTCGATATACCAACTGCACGTAACATGTTGTTTAATAGCTCACCATCTTCTCCTGCAAAAGGTTCTTGCCCTACGCCATTAAAAGATTCTGGTGAGTGACCAATAATCATCCAATCTGGTTTTTTGCAGCCAACTGAATACACATAATAATGCGAAGATTGAAGAAGTAAATTCTCGGTGAAAATCTCTTCTTTAGGCAAAATATTAGACTTTGAAGGTTGTATCTCAGCTTCTATATTATTGTTAATTTTTGCTTTATTGACAGATGTGTCGAGAGCATCTCTGACAAAATTATTGTTATCTTGATTAGTGTTATTCCTGGTATTTTGAGCAATATTATTGTTTTTTTCTGGATTTAACTCTAATGAATCCAGAATGCTTTTAGCTGAATGGTTACTTTGAGGCTCTTTATTAATAGAAGATTTGACTGTAGAAGTATTTAAATCTACTTTTTCAGCCTGATCACTTATAACATCATGTAAGTGATTATTCTCTATTATTAAATTACGTGAAACCCATACTGGAATTCCCATTGCATTTAAATACTTTAATTGAGCGGGACTAGTCATAATTAAGTTTTAGAATAAAGGCCTTAACAAAAATATACAGACTATGATTAATTTATGAATAACAAGGACCTATTAAGTAAGTAATAAGAGAAGAGAAACAAAAGACACCCCCTTATTTTTGAGCATATTTCATCATGAATATTTTAATAATCAATAAGGAAATATTATCTATTTTTTCCTCAATTTCTTAAGGCAATTAAATGGTCCAGATAATGAATAAATAAGGAATACGGCAAATAATACTTTTGGTGGATCAACTTGTACTAAAGCAAATACTAATACGACACCCAAAATAGCTAAATGAGGAACTTTACTTTTCACATCAAAATCTTTGAAACTTGTATATTTAATATTACTGACCATTAATAAGCCAGCAGCCAGAAGCATCAACATAGCGGGTATTTGTATATTTTTTCCAGATACATCCAAATCATGTAACATCCAAACCATCCCTGCAACCAAAGCAGCTGCAGACGGACTAGGTAAACCCGTGAAAAAGCGTTTATCGGTTACTTCAATTTGTGAGTTAAAACGTGCTAAACGTAATGCACCACATGCGACGTATATAAAAGCCGCCATCCAACCTAAACGACCATAAGACATACCATCGTCACGCATATAAACAAGAGCCCATTGATACATCACTAATGCAGGAGCAAGACCGAATGAAACAAGATCAGATAAACTGTCATATTGTTCACCAAATTCGGATTCTGTATTAGTCCAACGCGCGACGCGCCCATCTAGACCGTCTAATATCATGGCTACAAAGATTGCTACACAAGCTTTTTCAAATTGACCATTCATACTTGCCAGAATGGCAAAGAATCCGCTGAATAATGCAGCAGTAGTCACTAGATTAGGAGCTAGGTATATCCCTTTTCTAGGTGAGGATTTATCATCAATGCTTTCAACATCATCAGTATTAACAGTTTTTTCTTCAGATTTATTCATGAACACATTTGTATCACAGTTTTGATTCTGGTCACAGATACAAATGTCTAAACGTAGAAGAATTTATGACTTATACAAATTTTTGGCAAAAAAAACGGGCTCAAGGCCCGTTGAAATTGTGATCGCTTAAGCGATTTCTTGTTGTTGTTAGCGAGATCTATATTATCAATAACTAGCTGTCCTGAAACTGAACCAATAAAAAAAAATACTTAATTAAAGTCATTTAATTTTATATTTTTATAATAAAGATCAACTTGTAAAAAATTACTTAAGATTTATTATAATTTCAAATAAAGAGGATGAAGCCTTATGTCTGATGTACTAGAAACCAATTTAGAAATAAACATGGAACCGCTTCAAGAGCAAGTAAGAATGGTGGGTAACTTACTAGGTGAAGTATTAAAAGAACAGGAAGGTGAAGAAGTTCTTAACGCTGTAGAGCACCTGAGGCAAGGCTACATAAGCCTTCGAAAAGAAGATAATCCAAGTAAGCGTCAAAATTTAAAAGAATATATCGAAGGGTTAGATAGCTATAAATTAAAGCAAGTTACCCGTGCATTTAACGTTTTCTATATTTTATCAAATATCGTAGAAGAAGATTATTTGCATCGTGAGCGTCGTAATCTATATAAAAAAGATGACAACACATTGTGGCAAGGATCATTCTTAAATACGGTTAATGAAATAAAAGAATTCGGATTAACGGCATCTGAATTACAAAAGGTTATTAACCAATTACGATATTCCCCTGTTTTTACTGCTCATCCAACGGAAGCACGCAGAAGAACAATGATGACATTACAACGTCGTTTATTCTTAATTATCAATAAAATCAATAGAAGAGAATTAATACCAGAAGAATACAACTCACTCATTAAACAACTGAAATCACAGATTCAACTACTCTGGAGAACATCAGAAGTAAGAATTAAAAAACCCTCCGTAGAAGATGAAGTTCGTTACGGCTTATTTTACTTTGATGCTAGTTTGTTTAAATCGATACCAATGATATATCGATATTTTGAGAGAGCTAATCGTCATGTCTATGGCAGTGGGAAAATCAAAGTTCCTAGTTTTATTAAATTTGGGTCTTGGATTGGTGGCGATCGCGATGGCAACCCTTTTGTTACATCTGATGTCACTAGAACGTCTATCAGATTGCATATGCAAGCGGCATTACACGAATACTTACAAAGAGTTCTAAAACTACAGAACATCCTTTCACACAATATCGAATATATTACACCTAATGAAGCATTTACAAAGTCCCTACTAAAAGATGAATCAGACTTAAAAGAGGAAGATGTTTTCAAAACAGAACCTTACCGCAAGAAACTTCATTTTATGGCTACAAGGCTAAATGCGAACCTGAAAACAGTTGAGAGTCGTTTGAAAGGTATTACTGTAGAAACACCC
>CALISP010000183.1 GCA_938041705.1 uncultured Cocleimonas sp.
TTAATTGATTGACTCACCTATAATGACTGTATAATCATTGAGCACTAATAACAAATTAATGAGTAATACCCCCATGCTTTTACCTGTAAATGATTTAGAAAAAACTCTCCATAAAGCAGCCGCTGACCATAATGAAGCTCCTGCTTTCTATGAAGAACTAATGGAATCAAAAATATTTGTATTGGGTAAGCCTGAGAATGACAGTAAAGATGGAGAATTCACTCTTGAAGAAGAACAAGCAGTCATAATTCAACATTGGGAGCGTGAAGCAGATCAAAGCCCAGTAGTGCCATTTTTTACATCATTGCAAATGTTACAACATGCTATTGATACGGATGAGCCTTATTTAGAATTAACTACAGTTGATTTATTTCAGTTAACGATGGGAGCGCCATTGGTGCTTAATCCAAACTCTGATTTTGGTATGGAGTTTGAGCCAGAAGATATTGCGGTTTTACTAGATACTGATTTAATGGTGAATAGTGAACATGTACTTGATGAGCAGACAGAAGTATTACTAGGCCATGCAGAGAACGTATCTGAAGTATTCCAGTCAGTACTGACTAATTATTTTTTAAAGCACTCAGAAGTTGAATCGGCCTATCTAGGTACTATTCAAATTCCTGAGGATGATGATAAAGAGCATTTGATGGTCGGAATTCAAGGTAAAGGAAAGTTTGAGAAAATAATAGATACTCTAATTCAAAAGATTTCACTCCTGGAAGATGACATGATGTATGAAACAGTCGACTTCTACGTTATTGATCAAGATGATCCTGATATTAGTGAGTTTATGTTAGAGAACATTACACCATTCTATATAGCTGAGGAACGTATAGTACATTAATATAAATTATTGATATTAATATTAAGTCATAAAAAAGCCCTGTTTTTCAGGGCTTTTTTATGACTTTGATAAAGCTGTCTAGCCTTTCTTAGCTCTTTTTGCTTTATCTGAAATGGCTTCCCCAGCTTTCTGGATATCCTTACCAGCTCCTTCAATAGTACTGCAGCCATTTAAAGTTAATAAACCTAATCCTGAAATTAGCACCATTAATATTATATTTTTCATATTTTCGCCCTCAATTTATAACTTAGTCAGATGTAATATTAATTAGTTCTGATTGAATAGTAATTTGTCCTTAATCAAATGGTGTCAGTTTCATAAAGGTGACACGTATAAACATGACACTAGTGACATTTAAAACCCTTAATTGTCATGTTATGACAGTGATTATAAGCTTCATAAATAGCATAAAAAAATATTAATTGCATGGGAAACAATAACTTAAGATATTTTATGAAAAGTTGGCATCGTCATTGCATTATATTAAGCATAACAATACGGATTAATAATAATTCAAACAGAAAGTTTGAAACGGAATTTTTTAGCAAGCCCCTGAGGCGAAGAGTAGTTTAGTTAATAAATAAAAATAAAATAACTACCAGTCTCAACCCCGTATCTCTCTACTTTCCCCGGTAGAGAGGTACAACCTAATTTAGAAGGATGGCGTTAGTTTTTAGTTTATAACTACAAACGACATCTTAAAAAATAACAATGTGCCAACAATGTTAATAATAGACAGAGCATATTTAATAGCAAGCCCCTGAGGTTGCGAGTAGTTTTAATTTAATAATAAAAATAAAATAACTACCGGCCTCAAAGGTTTTCTTTCTTTTATCTTCCCCGACAAAAGAAAGTCAGCATCCTTACTGACATGAATCAAAAATAATATAAAGCGCGTTTAGTTAATCTAGCAAGATTTTCCTGAGGTGTTGAGTATGTGCTTTATTTTTATATTCGTAGTTAAACCCTTAACTTGTATAAACTATAACAACAGCATACAAAACAAACAATCCAGGAGAGACGTTCAGTCATTAAGTCCTTACAAACTGTAAATATTAAATCAACGGTCAATTATTGATGACCGTTGACATAATGTGTATTTAAAAGAAATCAGTTTTATAAGCGAGATAGATCAGCTACTTCTAAAAACAGTCCTCTTAACTGTGACAACAAGGCCAGACGATTATTTTTAAGCGCTTCGTCTTCATCCATCACCATGATGTTATCGAAGAAGTTATCTACATCCTCTCGTAATACCGCCAAGGATGATAACGCTGTCGAGTACTCACCTTTAGCATAAAGTGGTTGCACTTTTTCTTGTAGAGCTACAACAGCTTGAAAAAGTATTTTTTCAGCATCTTCGTTCAATAGGTCTTGATTTACTTGATTAGGAATCTCACCTTCAACTTTTTTCAAGATGTTACTGATACGCTTATTGGCTGCCGCTAAAGATTCTGATTCGGTAAGACTTCTGAAATCAGCCACTGCTTTTACACGTTGATCAAAATCTAATGGTTGTGTAGGGCTAAGACTAGCTACGGAATTAACGGTATCACTATTGATTCCTTGATCTTGATAATAGGCTTTTAGGCGTTCCATGATAAAGGCAAATGCATCTTCAACAGCTGCGGTAGCATCAACTTTATGCTGTAAACCATCTGCTGCTTGAACAAGCAAAGCTTTAAGATCAAGATTTAGATCACCTTCAATAATGATACGTAAAGCACCTAATGCCGCTCGACGTAGTGAGAACGGGTCTTTACTACCTGTAGGCTTCATATCAATAGCAAATATACCCATAATGGTATCTAGACGATCTGCTAGAGATAAAATCTTGCCAATTTGACCAGCGGGAATAATATCACCAGCAAAACCCGGTTGATATTGCTCTTGCATCGCTGCTGCAACGGCTTCAGCTTCGTTATCATGTTTGGCGTAGTAACTTCCCATAATGCCTTGCAGCTCAGGGAATTCTTGCACCATATTGCTAAGTAAATCACACTTCGATATTTCAGCAGCGCGCATTGCTTGTAGATTATCAGCACCTATTTCATCAGCAATAAAACCAGCTAGTATGCTTACGCGTTCTGTTTTCTCAAAAAGTGTTCCGAGCTTTTGCTGAAAAACGATCTTCTTTGTCGATTCACGATGTGATTCAAGTTTAACCTTACAGTCTTGATCCCAAAAGAATTTCGCATCAGCAAAACGCGGACGAATCACACGTTCATTACCTTGGCTAACTGCTGCAGGATTCGAGCTTTTGATATTACTGGTAGTAATAAAGTAAGGCATTAACTTATTATCTGAATCAACCACAGGAAAATACTTCTGGTGGTCTTGCATACTAGTGATCAGGCATTCTTGAGGTACTTGTAAAAACTCTTTATCAAAGCTACCGCTTACCGCAATAGGTAATTCGATTAATGCTGTGACTTCATCGAGCAAGCTAGTATCAATTTGTGCAATACCACCGAGTTCTCTCGCAGCATTTTTAGCTTGTCTTCGAACTTCTGCACGACGTGCTTCAAAATCAGCAATTACATGGCCTTGCTGATGTAATTGTTCGGCATAAGCCGAAGCTGTTTTGATAGTGATTACCTCAGGATGATGAAAACGATGGCCTTTGGTGGTGTTGCCTGACTTAACGCCAAGAATTTCGCCATCAATCACTTGATCATCCAACATCATCAAAATCCAATGCACAGGACGAACGAACTCAATATCACTCGAGCCCCAACGCATGCGTTTTGGAATAGGTAATTTTGCTAAAGATTTGCTAACAATTTCAGGGACTAGTTCAGCAGTATCTTTACCAGCAACATCCTGACGAAATACTAGCCAAATACCTTTAGGTGTTTCAATTTCTTCAAGATCAAATGCACTCACACCGCAAGAGCGGGCAAAACCCTCAACTGCTTTGGTTGGATTTCCTTCTCCATCAAAAGCTGCTGCTTTTGCAGGGCCTTTTCGTTCAACCGATTGATCTGCTTGTTGAACAGGAACCCCTTTAAGTAAGATAGCAAGGCGTCTTGGCGCCGCATATGAAATCACTTCGCTGGCTTCTAGGGATGCATCTTTCAATCCAGCTACTACGCCTGAAGTAAAAGCATCAGACAGTTTTTTTAATGCTTTCGGAGGAAGTTCTTCTGTTCCAATTTCAATTAGTAGATCTTTTGTCTCAGACATTATGAGTTCTCCCCTTTTTGTGTATCTTTTACTAAAGGAAAGCCTAAAACCTCTCGTGATGCATAATAGGTTTCAGCAATCGCACGCGATAAGGAGCGCACGCGCAACATGTAGCGTTGACGTTCTGTTACTGAAATCGCATTGCGCGAATCCAACATATTAAAAGCATGCGACGCGGTTAACATTTGTTCATAAGCTGGAAGTGGTAAACCTGCCTCGATTAATACCTGGCTTTCTTTTTCAGCTGCATCAAAGTGATGGAATAATTCTTCAGTATTCGCGATCTCAAAATTGTACTTTGATTGTTCAACTTCGTTACGATGATATACATCACCGTAAGTGAGCTTGTTACCAGAAGGATCAATCGACCAAACTAAATCATAAACCACTTCGACATCTTGGAGATACATTGCAAGACGCTCTAAGCCATAGGCGATTTCTCCCGTGACAGGCTTACAGTCTAATCCACCTAATTGCTGAAAGTAGGTAAATTGTGTTACTTCCATACCATTCAGCCAAACTTCCCATCCAAGACCCCATGCACCAAGTGTTGGTGACTCCCAGTTGTCTTCAACGAAACGAATATCATGTTCTAATGGGTCGAAGCCCAATGCTTTTAATGATCCCAAATACAGTTCTTGAATTTCCAATGGAGATGGTTTCATCAGTACTTGGAATTGATAGTAACGTTGCAAACGATTAGGGTTTTCGCCATAACGTCCATCTGTTGGACGACGTGATGGTTGGACGAATGCTGCATTCCATGGC
>CALISP010000184.1 GCA_938041705.1 uncultured Cocleimonas sp.
TTTCTTAGGTGAGGCTGTTCCCATTGTTGATTCTAAGACAAACTTATTAATAGGAATGATACAAGAGAGTGAGCTAATTACTGCCTATCAAAAAATCGCTAATGATATAAGGAATGAAGAAAATGAAGCGGTTTAGTCGTCTTAGATCACTGTTTGCTTTGTTCTGTTGTTTCTTTATTTCTACAGCTTTATTCGCGCAAGAAGAACTGACTATTGCAACTTGGGGTGGAAGTTATGAAAATGCACAACAGACCGCTTTATTTGAACCTTTTGAAGCAGCTAGAGATATTCAAATAAACACTTTGCGTTACGCTGGAGGCATTGATATTTTAAAAAGTGATCTCATGCCAGATATTGTTGATATGGCATTGGAAGATGCCGTGCTTGCTTGTGATCAACAATTACTTCATAAAATTAATATAAAATCGATTGTTAAAACCAATGTAGCCGAGTTCAAAGCAAACAAGGATTTCGTTGAAAATTCACTGTTGCCCTGTGGTATAGCTCATTTATCTTACTCTACTTTAATCGCTTACGATGAAAGAGTGTTTACAGGTGAAAAGCCTCAACGTATTGAAGATTTTTTTGATATAGAACGTTTCCCTGGGAAGCGAGCGTTACAAAAAAACCCTGCAGCGGTACTGGAATGGGCACTTATGGCCGAGGGTGTTCCTATCGACCAAGTCTATGATTTATTAAGTACTGAAAGAGGTCTGCGACTCGCATTTCACCGTTTAGATAGTATAAAAAAAGATATAGTTTGGTGGGATAATGCGAAGCAAGCAGCCACATTATTAGAAACTGGCAAAGCTGTAATGGCATCTGGATACAATGGCAGGTTTTTTAATGCTCAAGTTAATGGTGCGCCAATAACGATGATTTGGGATGCGCAAATTATTGATTGGAATGTTTGGGTTATACCCAAAAATGCGAAGAGCAAAAAAGATAGTACTGACAAAAACAAAAACATCGATCTAAGCTATGAATTTATTCGTTTTGTAACTCAAACAGAAAAAATGGCTCGGTTGGCAGAGATTATTCCATATGGTCCAAGTAGAAAAAGCGCGCTTAAGCGTATTGGCCTGCATGCAGAAAAAGGTTTTTCAATGCGTGATCATCTGCCTACAGCAAAGCACCACCTAGCAAGGGCACTATTTAGAGATGCCAATTGGTATGCGAATACATTGGAATTACGCAATGCTCGGTTCTGGGATTGGCTGAATAAAAAATAATTAAGGTGTTAATAAACAATGTTGAAATATAAACTTTAAGTACAGGTAAATGACGGAGTTACACTCTATAAAATGCTCAATATTTTTTATGATGTATCCCTTTTATTATACAACCTTGTTTTAGCAGTTTTATTTATTTAGTCATTTGAATCATCGAAAAACTATTATCTATGCGCCATATAAAATCTAATTCTTGTCATGCCATAAAATCTCGACTAGACAGATCAACCTGAAATCACTATTCTACAGACCGTTTTAGGTTCCTCAGGCATTGTGTTTGAGGTTAAACGGGAAGCTAGTACATTTCAATAATTGACCTTTGAAACTATTCTAGCGCTGCCCCCGCAACGGTATTTGAAATAGAATAATCTTCATGCTCACCTTAAATGGCTTAATGAAAAGTGCCATAAAGTAGGGGGTGTTAATTTTGATTATTCTATAACGCTATTTCTTTAACCACTGTGCATTGTGTATGGGAAGGTGAAATAGTTACTGATTTTGACTAAGTCTAAATCAGTTTCATAAGCCCGGAGACCGGCCTAAGCTAAGAAAACAATATGGTCCCAAGACCATTGTTTTCTCTATCGCTACGCGGAGGGTGTGGTTAAGGAATCATATTTATGAAAAAGCTATCTATCGCGCTTAATCTAGCGCTTCCAGTATTACTTATATCAAATTTAATCTCAGTTGCACATGCAGAAGACGCAGTAAGTCTGAACAACAGTGGTGAACTAGAGGTAACTGTTACAGCTAATCGAATAGAGCAAAAAAGTGTCGATACACTGGCTCCTGTTAGTGTCATTACCCGTAATGATATTGAGAATACCCAAGCACAAGATATTGTTGATGTATTGCGTATGCAGAACGGTGTTGATATTTCACGTAATGGTGGTCCAGGATCAATCACTAGCGTATTTTTACGCGGTTCTAGTAGCCAACAAGTATTAGTGTTGTTAGATGGAGTAAGAGTATCTTCTGCGACAACTGGCGGTTTTGATTGGTCAGGTTTGCCTTTAGCACAAGTTGAAAGAATTGAAATTGTTCGTGGTCCACGCGCTGCAATTTATGGATCTGATGCAATCAGTGGAACTATCCAGATTTTCACTCGTAAAAAATCAGGTACTTATGTATCGGGTACACTAGGTAAATATGGTACATCTGGTCTTAGTTTAGGTGTTTCTAAAAATGGTGAAAAAACTGATTTTTCACTCAATGTTGCAACAGAAGACTCAAAGGGTTTTTCTGCAACAAATAGTCGTGCAGGTGAGTTTTCGTTTAATCCTGATTTAGATGGTTATTCAACAAAGAGTATTAATACTTCTGTATCACATCAAATTACCGATAAAACAAAAGCTGGCGTGAGTTTCTTTTATTCAGACACTGTAGCTGATTTTGATCAGGGCGAGAGTGATTTTGAAGTACAAACAATAAATGCATTTGTATCATCGCAGATATCAGATAAGTGGAATACTAAGCTTTCTGTAAGTGAAGCAAGAAATGAAACGATTAGTGCTTCTACTTTTGGTCAATCAGTCTTTGATACCAAAAGACTGGAAATAGATTGGCAGAATGATCTTAAGCTATCAGAAAATCATGATTTTACTGTTGGCTTAA
>CALISP010000185.1 GCA_938041705.1 uncultured Cocleimonas sp.
TAAAGCATAAATGAAGAGTATCTCTGACAGCTTATCAACGACCACATCAGACCCCGTTGTGGATTCTTCAGTTTCAGACCTCATTAAATCAATCAGTACTTGTAAACGTGGCTCTACGTTATTGTTTTGACCTTTGACTAAAACAGTATCTGGTAATGCGTTCATTATCGGGTTTCTATGCGGATCGTCAAAATCAAAAAAACCACAAATCAGTCCTGTAGTTGAATCAATATCACAGCTATCAGCATCTGAAGGAGCAAGATTTACATTATCCGTAATAGCATGTTTCGCATCCTTGGGGAAAATAATCAAATCACCTTTTGATAATGGGGTCGACTGTATTTCCCCTGGCATGTGCAGAAAACAGTTCCCTTCAGAAACCAAATGGAAAGTACAACGGCCAGAACCTGAAGTATCTATTGTCCAAGACCCGCATTTACTGGAATTGAAAATCACCGTAGCTTTAAAGCGAAGTAATCGCAAAACGCTACTTAAAACATCTGTCGTAACCATAGTTAATCCTAAGGGTGCTGAATATTTATTTTAACTTCTCGTCTGCTTTTTTTCCTACTGACAACAACTTATCAAATCTAGAGTGAGGTATACAGATTAATAAAAAACAAAATAAATAATTATTTGATATCTACTTATTCATTAAATTTAGTATACCCAAAAGCTAGGCAATATTGCTATTCAAGACGATTAGACATATTAGAAAGACGATCTGACATGAACTAAGACGATTAGACATAACGTAAAGATTATTTGACGTAGTTCGAAATGCTCACTTCCCTAAAATACCATCCATCAACTAATTAAGAGCAATAACGATGAATAATTTAAATACATTACTAGCAAAGGCAGCAAAAAAAGATCAGTCTGCTTTTCAAGCACTTTATAAAGATGCGTCTCCTAAGCTATTCGCTTTAAGTCTACGTTTAGTAAATTATGACAAGGAAACTGCTGAAGAAATTTTGCAAGAAGCTTTCATCAAAATCTGGAACAAAGCCGACAAATTTGACACCGATAAAGGTTCAGCGATGTCTTGGATGTCGACTGTTGTTCGTAACCAGGCATTTGATCGTTTACGCAGTTACAAATCTCGTCCACAACTTGTTGAAGAAGGTGATTACGAAACTCTCGATTACACTGCAAATGAACTTCAACCAGAACAACAAAGCTTCCAAAGACAGCAACTAGCAGTTTTTAAAGAGATGCTTGATAAACTGCCACCTAAACAACAAGAATGTGTAACACAATCTTTAGTGCAAGGTTATTCACACTCTGAAATTTCAGAGCGTATGCAGTTACCATTAGGGACAGTAAAAGCCTGGTTACGCAGAAACCTTAAAGAGTTTCAAGAAGGTATGGCTGATAGAAATTCATTTGGTTTTTAATTTAAAAACACTATTATCTGAAGCATAGCGAAAACAACTGCTTTGATTTGGGAAACTAGTTAGAAGGCCAAATAACATTAATCAAAAGTAGGGGGATGTCTAAAAAAGATATAAAAAGACCCCCCCCTACTTTTAGACCTTTTTTCTAACTAATTAAAAGATGTTACAAGCAAAAGCTTATAACAGTTTATTAGCACGAATAAGAATATCATCAGTAGTCAATATTTTGGCATATTCGCCGTCCATATTTGCTAAAGACATATCATGAACAACGTTTGCTTCATGTTCCTGACCGCTAAAGTCTGTTTGATTAAATGTAAAAGTTGCATCAGATACTACGATTGTTTCATACCCCAAGTTACCTGACATTCTGGCGGTAGCTTCAACAGAATTATTAGTAATCACGCCAACTATCACTATCTCTGAAATACCTTTATCTTGAAGTTTTGAGTGAAGGTCAGTTCTTATAAAAGCACTATTGGAATCTTTTTCCAATATTTCCTCTGATCCAATGGGACAAACAATTTCTTTAAATACATTGCCTGGAGTATTAGGTAGGTACTTTGAATTCGGGTCAATCGACATGTGCTTAACATGTAATATTGGCAACTGAACGTCTCTCCATAAGTCCAATAGTCTCCCTATTTCAATTTCTGCATTAGGATTATTCCTCACACCCCAACTTGGATCATCAATTGCTTTTTGCAAATCGATCAGCATTAACAATGGATTAGGTGAATTGAAATTCATCACTTTAAACCTCTGACTTTTAATTTAATAACAAGACCGAACCTAGCCTTAGCGAGACAAAAGAATTGTTGCTTAATGCTTACTCACAGAATAAGTATAGTTGCATAGATATGTCTTAAAAATAAAGGGGTGTCTTTTCGAATTATAAGTGTCTATTAAACGCTTAAAAAAACAACTTAAAACCCTCATGAGATGCTTGAAACCCTAAAGACTCATAAAACCGTATTGCTTCAGTACGAGTTTTATTTGAGGTTAATTGCACAATATTACAATCTTTTTGCTTTGCTCGCTGAATTGCCCATTCAAATAATTGAGTGCCTAAGCCCTTTCCGCGATAATCTTGATGAATACGCACGCCTTCAATTAAACAGCGCCATGAACCTTTATAGGTTAAGTAAGGAATATAGGTGAGTTGAAGAATTCCAACGATAGCTTTGTTTGCAGAATCCTGTGATTCCAAAACAATCAGTTCATTATTAGAATCAGCATTGATGATCTCGAAAGCATCCAGATATTGTTGATTGATAGGTAAAGACGGATCTTCTCGACCGCTACCCAATTGATCATCGACTAACATTTGGATGATTTGTGGCAAATCGTCTTTCGATGCTTGACGGTAATTCAGTTCCATTTATCTCCCCTATATTAAATTGGATAGTTTTGAATTAGATTATTTTAAGCTCGTTATTCATAAATTAATCCGTCTCTATTTCATATATAAAATCCAAACCAAAGTCTTCTGCAGTAGTTTGAGCTTCTAAAGATAAAACATCATTTATTTTATATTCAATCGCAATTTTTTGAGTTTGGTCAAAAAGCCCTATCAAATAACGAACGTATAATCGCGACCCCAAACGTTTACCCAATGCGAGTTCGCTATCTTTCAGATCAGAGCCAGTTACAATATTGACATCATCAAGGCCAAAAGATGCGCCTATTTTCTGCACGATACTACCGTTTCCAGTAATACCTAATCCACGCACTGCAGAAAGCAGCAGCGCGCTTTCTTGCCCAGAAGCAGAAGATAGGCTATTTCCAGTCAATAAATAACTTAAAGCTTCACTTTCCTCAATTAAAGGGTCGGAAAATATCTCTGATTTAGGGCTTAAAACGTTTCCTCCTAAATGAATCCCTACAATTTGTTTATTGATAGTTCGAGTCGCACGCACGTCAATACCAACTAATTTAGGTGAACCATTAAAAATCAGACGTCCATTATCGATTGCCAAATCTTGTCCATAAGCCTGAAATTTTCCATCTTGAACCCTTAGAGAGCCGTTGGCGGTAATATCTCTTCGATTATGACCAACTCTTATATCACCTGATAATTTTGCTTCTAAACCAAATGCATCCATTCTAACTTTATCCCCTAATTGAATAAGAACATTAGGCTTAATTTTTACGGCATTAAGGTTTTCACCAGGCTTAGTTTCACCAATAACAAAAGTATCACTTGACTCATTTATACTGGATTCAGGAATAGCATTTAAACGAATATCAGCCTCAGGAATAACAACTTTACCCTGAACACTAACAACCTTAGGCGTAAGATTAATTGTAATATCAGGAGACATAAAAGCGCGGACTTCAGTGTTATTCATAAACAGAATATTATTTCCGCTTATTTTTATATTTGCTTGCCACTTCTTAATGTCTTTAAGGTTCATATCACCTGAGACATTCAAGGCTCCCTTACCCATTAACATTTTGCCATTTATAATGGCTTTTCCCGGTTCGTTAGCGACGACATTTAAATTGATATTGGTAATTTCAGTACCCGCTTCGGGTAATCTTAAATAGCCATTTACCAGCTTTGCTTGGCCTTTTATTTGAGGTTTCGTCAATAAACCAGAAAACGTTAACTGACTATTTAAAGCACCACGTAAACCACGCGTCCTCGGAACTAAGTTTTGTGCAAAGTTAATATTTGGAATATCAAAATTAGCCACTCCATCTATGGTGTGCTTTCCATTTTTGGGAGATAGTTTAATTTTCGCTTTACTTGTAAATGCACCTTTACCAATAATTTTGGCTTTAGCTTCGGCATTAATTGTTTTGTTATTAATGGTCGCTGAAACTTCGGCATCTTCATAACTAAATGACTCTTCTTCCCCATCTTCTTTTACTATAGAAAAAGAACTTTTGGGTAATTTGAATTTAATTTTCCCAGTCGGCTTTCCACCATTTTGTTTAATATCATAGCTGCCCTCAATGTCACCATTTAAGGTCATACCTTCGGGTAGAAATGGCTTAAGCAATTTCAATGGTGTTTTTTGTAACGTACCTTTTGCCATTAAACCACTAGCTTTCGCATAGCTTGCAGTCGAACAGGCTTGAGTTTTATCACTTTTCAAACAAAAACTATCTGCACTAAAACCATCAGCCGACAGTGATATTTTTGAAGGTTTCTGTAGTTGCCAATCTCCAGCTTGGGTATCACCAAGCTTTAGCGTTTTTAAGATGCCACTCCAGCGTTGATTTTGCCACCCACCATTTGCTTGAAGATTTAGCTTACCTTGAGAATGATCGACTTTGGCGCTTATTGCATGATTTTCAATGGTTCCATTCAACTCAGCTTGAGCAGCATCAATTTTTTGATCTTCATTCTTTAGTTTTTTTAGGTCTGCTTTAATCCGGTAAAAACCATTATTTGTACTTGCGCTTAAATCAGCAGAACGCAAAGAAAAGGTTTTATATTTTAGGTTTTTGGCAGTGCCGGTAGCATCAATGATGGGCTTTTCTATAGTGCCTTGAAGTTTTCCTTTAACAATCAAGCTTCCTGCCATTTCAGGTAAGATTTGCTCTAAATTTTTACCATCCACATTCCAACTAAGATCAAATGGGCTGCTTGCTCTTCCTGTAATCAAAAAACTATTATTCCCAACTTGGGTGTTTAATTGTTTAATTATTGGAACACCTTCAACAATTTGGGCTTCACCTTGCAACTTTATATCGCCACTAGTAAAACGCTGTTGTTTAAAAGATACGTTAGAACCAAGTAAATTAGTAATGATCGTAGGTGATTTATAAGGACCTTTAATGCTTCCAGTTCCTGTTACTCGACCAGTGATATCAGGAGATACCTCTGAAAGCTTTTGTGCATTTATTTTAAGTTCTAAAGCTAGTGGATCGCTGGCTAAACCAAAAACATTTATACTGTTCGTGCCACTTTTAGCTAGCAATGATTTTATTTGGATAATACTTTCATCTAGAGCTATTTCTCCAACTAGATTGAGGCTTTCCTCACCTTGTCTTAAATCATTGTAAACTAGCTGATTTGCATTTAACTCAAATGAAGTAGAAGGTTTTTTTTGAGTACCTTTGAGTACCCCCCCCCCTTTTATGCGACCAGAGATTAGCGGAGAAACTTGTGCTAAGTTTTTCGCATCAATATTCCATTCTAGATCGAATGGCTCAGTTGCTTTACCTTTTAACTTAACTTGATTTACGCCAATTTTAGCGATGATATTTTTAATTTTTAATTCATTTTCTTCTAGGCCTACATCAGTATCCAAGAAGATGGTTTCTTTACTCTGTTTAAAATCACCGTAAGCTAAATTTTTCAAAGTTAGTTTAGATTCGACTTGAGGCGCTTTGTATTCGCCTTTTATTACAGCAGAACCTTTAATTTTCCCTGCAAGTTCAGGTAATATTTGCATTAAATTTGCTGCATTGATACTCAGCTCTAGATTCAGCGGCTCAGTAACCGCACCCGAAGCAATAAGTGTATTATCACCTAATTGTAAGCTTAAGTTTTCTGCCCTAGTCAAATCTGGTTTGTTAACGATCAGACCTTTGCCATTAATTTTTTGACCTTTAAAATCACCATCTAAAGACAGAATATTTATTTTATTCTCAAGACGGGAGTCTATAAAGCTGCCTTCATATTTAATTTTAGTATTGGCAGTAACGGGCCATTCAGGTAATAATTTCTTAGTATTTAATTGTTTAGCATCAACATCAAAAGCGAGTCTTATTTCAGGGTCCCAGCTAACATTTCCATTAGCTTCAGCATTACCGTGAATACTGACAACATCAATAGATTTTAAAGTTACGTTCTTATAATCGCCTTCGCCATTTACGACTAACGTTCCTTCTCCAATTTCTTTTTGTCTAAAAACTAAGTCACTATCAAAAATATAGTTGGTTAATGTTCCGCCTAATACAATATCTCCCCCTAATTCACCCAATGTTGGATGTTTAAAAGAAATAGCTCCGCTAGTATTAACTTCATGAGGCTTATTCATATCTAATGAACCATTAGCCACATCAATTTTTAAAGGCTGGTCTAATATCGTAGGAGCACCTTGCAAGCTTTCAAAAGTTAATTTCCCATCTTTAATAGCTGCTTTATTTAGTAAAATACCTTCGATTTGAAATAACAAAGACTGTGTATCAGGGTCTTGTTTACCCGCACTTTGAGTCACTGGGGTTTTCTTAATAATTTGCAAAGAATCTAGCTGTAATTGATTTGCATCTATATTTACAGGAAGACCAAAATCAGGCAATTCTATGGGATCATCAGATGACTTTGGTTCAGATGTATTTTCCTCTAATATTATTGCCAATTCACCAACGATTAACTTATCAGCATAGATTTTTTTATTTTCAAGATCATAGCTATCAATACTTACATTAATATCTTTCAACACAATTCCGACATTTGCATTCCATGCAAACTCATCCACATGAAGGCCCGTCAATACACTCCCAGTAACACCTTTAAGGCTCAGCTCTTCAATAGAGCTATCAGCAATGTACGCAATAGCTTTAGGTCCGATTGGGGTAAATAATAATAATACAAGAAGGAACAATCCCACTAAAAGTAGCGACATTATCCAAAACAATGGGGAGAAGACGTACTGGTTAAGGTGCTGCCTCATAAATCTGAGCCTATGCTCAAATGCAATTTAGGCTTACTGAAATCATCAGTTGGAAACCCAAGGTCGATTCTTACTGGCCCTACTGGAGAGCGCCAACGAGCTCCAAAACCTACACCTACTTTCAAATCAGTATCTTTAAAATCATCAAAGGCATTACCTGCATCTGCAAATATCGCAGCACTCCAACCATTTTTAATAGGATGTTGATATTCTAAACTGAGATCAAGTAACTGCTTGCCACCTCGAACGCTTCCGCTGTCATTAAGCTCACCTAGACTTTCAAAATCATAACCCCTGACACTATTTGCTCCACCAGCGAAAAAACGCAAACTTTTAGGCAAGCGATCAAAGTCATGGACTATTGTGGTTCCATAATTTGCTCGAGAAAGTAGTTTGCCATCTCCCAGCTTCAAAATATGTTTTGCTTGAACTTTGAATTGCAGTACATTTTGATCACTTAATACAAATTCTGAAGCAGCATCTAAAGACAATTTTAAACGCCATCCTTTGTTTGGATAAATAATGCTATCTGCTTGTACCTTTTCTAAACCAACACCAAACAGTAATAACTTAGAGCGAGTACCATCGTCTCCATCAACCTTTGTTCTATCAATAAGCGCATTGATTGAAGCAGACTGTATCCAGCCATTAGAGCGTTTTCTTATTAATTTTCCTCCGATATTGATACTTCTACTGACGACATCATCATTAGAATCTCTAGTCCAATCGATGTTGTAGACCAAACTATTGTCTTCAGGAGTTTCTCTAGGGTTTGACAGCAGCAATGAAACGCCTGATAAGGTCTCTGCATATTGAGTTTTAATTTTTAATTGACGACCTTTCTCACCAGTCCAACGTCTATCTAGTTCTGCTGATACACGTGCACCGGTATCAGAGCCATAACCTAATTTGAACTTATAAGCATTTCGCTTTTTTGGCGTAAGGGCTATAGAAATAGGTACACGTAAGCCTGTCGTTTTATCGTGTTGAGCGTCTATTTTTATAGCTTTATAATAACCACTAACTTGCAGAACCTGTTGCTGTCTTATTAGGTCTTCAGCTTTATAAGGCTGACCTTCCTTTAGGATTAGATATTTTTTAACTGCCTGATCAGAAAGAATTTTTTGATCAACTTTCACTTTACCATATCGATAACGTTCACCAGTTGTTAGTACTAAATCTATTTTTGCTTGATAGGATACTGGATCAATACGGATAACTCGTTTTTCAAATTCTGCATCAAAATAACCCAATGCCTGAGAGGCTTCCGATAGCTTTGTTTTAAAATCTGAATAACTTTGATGGTTTAGCACATCACCCACTTTATAAGGAAGATCAGTTAGCAAAGTCTTGAATACCTTTTCTTTTCGTCCTGGACCAATTACTTCTATATTTTGAGAGATAACTTTAATTGGTTTTCCAGGAGTGACTTTTAATCTTAAGTTCCAACATTTATCAACAATTGAACCACCCGAAGTAAATTCCGCGTCATAATAACCTAGAGCACGAGTGGCTTTTCTTAGATTCTTTTTTACAGTGTTAAAGAATAACTTTACTTCACCACGATCTGCATCACATTCTGGAATCGTAACTGGCATGTGAAGCTCAATATTTTTCTTTAGCTCATCCTTTACACCACTGACATCTATCTTTGCCAGCTTCAATGGTGCTTGATTTATTTCAGCCTGTTTTGCAATCTTTGTGGCTGTTTGGAGTAGCTTTTTCTCTTCAGTATTTGTTTTTTCTGTAGGAACAACAGTTACCTCTTTAGTCAAAGCATCCGAAGGAACAGAAGTTTCTTCAGAGTTTGCAGCGCTAAAGGCAACCAACATAAAAAAACTTAAAAATAAGGTTATGTGAGAACGATGCATGACTTATTGTTCAAAACTCCATCTCAACAGTGCATTTTGAATTTTCTCACCTCGACCAGCACCTGTTTTTTTACCGTTATGCTGAATCACAATCACAAGACGCTTCCCTTGTCGGTTTAACATATAACCCGCAATAGAAGTTACAAAGTCTAAGGTTCCTGTTTTCAAATGACTTCGTCCACGCATATCGTCATTCCGAAAACGATTGACTAAAGTTCCATCAACGCCTGGTAAAGACATTGATGCCATAAACTCTGGCATAAATGGATCTCTAAAAGCAGTCTCTAATATATTACCCATTTGTTTCGCGCTTATTTTTGCGACTCGGGACAAGCCAGACCCGTTTTCCAGGTGAATTCCATTAGTACTGATGCCATTATTTTGTAGTACTTCTAAGACAGCATCTTGACCTTTTTCCCAAGTAGCAGGTGCGCTAAATTTTCTTGCTCCTAAAGTAAGCAATAACTGTTTAGTCATCACATTATTGCTCCATTTATTAATTAAACGCATCTGCTGCCCTAAGGTTGGAGAACTATACACATGAAAAATTTCATCTGAAGCAGAAACTTTACCTAACTTTACACTTCCTTTTAAAGAGCCTCTTAAGTCAAACCAGAAGTCTCGGAATGCATTAAATACGTGCTGATGGGGTTTAGTGACAGCTCGAAGAATAAAGTTCTGTTTACATGCAGCTGCATATTTTCCTTTAATTGTTAACACACCGTCAGAGCCTCTAAAAAACTTTGGGCGATAATGCGGTTTTCTGCATTTACCTGAGACTAATTTGACTTCATTTTTAAATTTAAAATTATCAATTTTAGGCAAAGGTATAATATCTACTGATCCAGATATTTTAAATTTCCTCTTCTTCTTTTTATTTACTTTCAATACTGTTTTTTCATCAATATTTGGCTTGAATAAAAAACGAGTAGCTTGAAAGTTAAACATCAAGGCAGATGCAGGTGCGTTATAAACTCGATATCTTTTCCCATCAAATGCAGCGGGATTATGCACAGGTAAATTGAAATAGCTTTCATCAATAATGACATCACCATTAATCTGCTGTAAACCCTTATCTCTTAGCGTTTTGATTAACTTCCAAAAGTTTTCATAAACTAGAAAAGGATCACCATACCCTTTTAATATTAAGTCACCATCAAGAATTCCATTGCTTAATTTTCCACGTAGCCAAACCTCTGTTCGCCAAGAGAAATTTGGCCCCAACTCCTTTAATGCCGAATAAGTTGTTAGGAGTTTCATGGTTGATGCTGGAGTTCGCAGCTTATCTGGATTATGTTGAAGCATTGGTTTTTGAGCATTCAAGTCTCGAACATAAATACTCAAATTATCTTTTGGTATTTTATACTTTCGTAGCAACTTAGTTATAGATGGCGGAAGAGATTGTTTCGAACCATTACTATTGCTGTGACTATCATTATAATAAATTTGTGCAAGTTGAGGTTTTGAAGGTTTTTTTTGAACGGCTGTTTTTTCAGTATCAGCAAAACTCAAGCTACTATTACAACAAGCAACAATAGCAAGCGTATGAATTAACATGCGCAAAGTTCGCTGTGACAAAAACATCTAGACCCCAAATTGAAAGTATTTTAATATCTTTTATTTGCTATGAGTTGATAGCTAAGACTTTGATTTTGTTATTTTCGCAGTATTGCCAGCTTAGGTCAAAGTCATACAGCTTCATTCCATAAATTCTATCCGTTATTTCGCGTTTATTTCTGTAACTCGGGGATGGATCAAGTGCCAAGATTTGTGTGATCAATGTTATAATATCTTCACCTAAACGAGCTTCAGCTTGTCTACATTGCTTCTTTGCCAAATCTGTAAAAGTAACGTCAAAAAGAGTCTCAGGTTTTTCTGTTGCAAACCCACCAACTGCGTCTGGAATGGCATCGACATAAGGTAAATAGGGTTTAATATCTAGAACAGGTGTTTTATTCAATAAGTCACAACCTAGCAAATGAAGAATTATCAAAGAATTTTTTACTTCTATATGACTTAACGCCACCACTGATAAACCTATTGGGTTAGGTCTGAAAGTAGACCTTGAAGCAAATACTCCAACTTTTTTATTACCACCGAGTCGTGGAGGTCTAACCATAGATTTCCAACCCTGCTTTTGTGTTTGATGAAATATAAATTGCAACCAAATATGAGAAAAGCCCTCTAAGCCTCTTATACATTCTTCACTAAAATCATCGTCAAGAATGAGTTGGGATTTGGCTGCAGTAACTAAACCTGGCTGTCGCGGTATTCCAAATTTTTCTTGATAACAAGAAGTGACGTAACCGATTGGCTGAAAATTTAAGGAATTCATATTGATGGATTATACTGTTGCTCTGACCTATTATGGTAAATATTGAGTTTCACGATAATATCATTAGCAAAAATACCCCGAATATGGATAAGAAACATCATGAATGACGATATAGATTACAACATTAGTGTGACAGTTGATTCACAATACATCGAAGCTGAGTCAAACCCTGAAGCTAATCGTTTTGTTTTTGCTTATACCGTAAGTATTGTCAATCAGGGCGACATTGGAGCAAAACTGATCAGCCGTCATTGGATTATCACCGATGCTAATAATCGCACTCAAGAAGTTAAGGGAAAAGGAGTAATTGGCGAACAACCTTATTTAAAACCGGGTGAATCATTTGAATATACCAGCGGAACAATGATGGAAACGCCAGTTGGATCTATGCATGGTAGCTATCAAATGATCGCTAACGACGAACACAGTTTTGATGCTGTGATTGAGCCTTTTACACTAGCTTTACCAAAAATTCTAAATTAAAAATTATCAATATAAAATCAACCTCAATTTAACTTTCCTTTCATCTTAAGCTAATGGACATTGATACCCGTAAAACATAGTATTTAGATACCCTTTAGAGTTTGTAAAAAAGATCATACTAATAAATATAATGAAGACTGTTTAAATTGATGAATTATAAAACCCCTATTCAAAAACGTTGGATATCTCATATCCTATTAACATTTTTTTTGCTACTTGCTTCATCACAAGCACAAGCAGCTATGTACAAATACATCACAAAAGATGGTCAAACATTATTAACGGGTAAAAAACTAAAAGGTGGTGGACATAAGCTGGTAAAGATTTTTCAAATAAAAAAATCTGGAGCTTACAAAAATAGTTCTTCAAAAAAAACTAACAAAAATAAAATATACAAAAAGAAAAAGAACGGAAAAAAATCTTACAAACAATCACGAAAAGCTAAATCGATAAAGAGGAAAAACTTGGGTAATCTTATTAAGGCTAATGGGCGTGATAATGGCATCATTATTGGTTGTGGGGATAGTAGCCACCTAAATAAACAAGCACGCGTATATCAAAAACCTATCCAAATATATTCTCGTATTTACGATGTGGACGAAGAACTCATTCATGCAATCGTAAAACAAGAATCATGCTTCAATGAAGGAGCTCATTCCCGCGTTGGTGCAATTGGTTTAATGCAATTAATGCCTCAAACAGCACTCGGTTTAAGAATAAATGACCCTTGGAATCCTGAACATAATATTCAAGGTGGTATTAAATACATTGCAAAAATGTTGAAGCGTTTTGATGGGGATTATAAGTTAGCTATAGCGGCATACAATGCTGGACCCGGCAATGTAAGAAAATACAATGGCATTCCTCCTTTTAAAGAAACACGTAATTACGTCGTAAAGGTTTATGGTGAATACAAGCGACTAAAAAAAGAGGGGATTTCTTATAACAAGAAAATTCAATTAGCTTCCAATTAAAGCTCTAAGAATCAAAATGATCTATTAAAAGACATCCCCCTACTTTTAGACGTTTTATCTATTTTCAACATAAATAAGCCGCTTTGATCGCTCGCCTTTATTCTACAAATACTCTAAAAAGTTGCTCCTTCGAGTTTATCTTGTAGATTTTGCAACCAACACTTCGTTTTTTCCTTTAAATCTCGTAATTTTTAATACTAAAAATTGTGGCAAACTCCCTAGCTGTAGTATTCTACTCGTCATATATCAAGACTATAAATAGAAGAATTTAAGGAGTAACACAATGTCAATGTCTGACCGCGATGGTTTAATCTGGTTTGATGGTAAAATGGTGCCCTGGCGCGAAGCAAATGTTCATGTATTAACCCATACATTACATTACGGCATGGGTATATTTGAAGGTGTACGTGCATATCATACAGATCAAGGTGCGGCTATCTTCCGTTTAAAAGAACATACAGATCGCCTCTTTAATTCTGCAAAAATAATGAATATGAAGATCCCTTTTACTAAAGATGAAATTAGCGCGGCTCAACTTCAATCAGTAAAAGTAAATAATCTAGATTCTGCTTATATTCGTCCTATGTGCTTTTATGGTTCAGAAGGCATGGGATTACGTGCAGACAATCTCAAAACACATGCTATCGTTGCTGCATGGGAATGGGGCTCGTATCTTGGTGCAGAGAATATGGAAAAAGGACTTCGTATAAAAACCTCATCTTTTACACGTCATCACGTGAATATAAGCATGTGTAAGGCTAAAGCAAATGGTCATTACATAAATTCAATGCTAGCCTTACAAGAAGCAATGACCGACGGTTATGACGAAGCATTACTACTAGATGTTGAAGGGTTTGTAGCTGAAGGTAGTGGTGAAAATATTTTCATCGTGAAAGACGGCATTATCTACACACCTGATTTAACCTCTGCTCTAAATGGTATAACTCGTAACACGATTATGACTTTCGCTAATGACCTTAATTACGAATTAGTTGAAAAACGAATTACACGTGATGAAGTTTACATCGCTGATGAAGCATTCTTTAGTGGAACTGCTGCGGAAGTAACTCCTATTCGTGAATTAGATAATCGTCCAATTGGGGACGGTACGCGAGGCCCAATTACTGAAAAGTTACAATCATTGTATTTTGACGTTGTTCATGGGAAGGTAGAAAAATACAAAGACTGGCTAACAGTTGCTTAAGAAGTATCTTATTAAGAACAAATAGCCACCTAAAAAAATAAGGGACTAATTATGGCCTCACAAAAGAATCAAGACCGAGAAGCTGACTATAAAAAGCTGAACCTCACAAATGATGTGACTATCAGCCGTAGTGATCTTCCTTTGCATTGTCCTACTAATGTTTCGGCCTTATGGTGCGCCCACCCTAAAGTTTATTTAGCGATAGAAAACAGTAAGGATGGCTCTGCTCGCTGTCCTTATTGTGGTACTTTATATCATCTTCAAGATTAACAACTCATTCTGAATTAATATTCATGTCATTAAAGTTCTACCATCCACGCTTCTGGCCAACTTGGCTGGGAGTTGGGATATTGCGTGTACTGATATTGCTTCCATGGCCTTGGCAAATGTCGATTGGCAAGGTTATAGGACTTTTAATATACAAAGTTTTATCTTCACGTCGAAAGATCAGCTGTATCAATCTTGAAATTGCCTTTCCAGATCTCGATGCAAAATCATTGAAAGAATTAAATCGTCAACACTTTATTAGCATGGGCCAAAGCTCGTTAGAGTCAGCCATAGGCTGGTGGGGTTCTGACAAGACAATTAAAAAGTACGCTCATATTGAAGGATTTGAACATCTAGAAGCATCTCTGGAAAAAAATAATATTATTATCCTTGGCGCACACTTTATGTGTCTGGAAGTAGGCGGCCGGATAATGGCGCAAAAAATGCCATTGCATTCTACCTATCGCCCACACCAAAACGAACTTATAGAGTACTTAGTAGCCGTTCAACGCAATAAAAAATATGGAAAAACCATACCTAAACGCAATATTAGGGAAATGATTAAAAGTGTTAAAAGTGGTGCCCCCACATGGTACGCCACGGATCAGAATTATCGTGGCAAAGGCAGTATTAACGTTCCTTTTTTTGGTATTGATGCTCCATCTAACCCTGGCACATCGCGTTTAGCGAAAATGACAGGTGCTCAAATAGTGCCCGCAATCTGTGTTCGTTTAAACAACTCGAAAGACTCTCGAAAAGGTTATTTACTTAAGTTTCTCCCTCCTTTAGAAAATTTTCCTAGTAAAGATTTTTACGAAGATACAAAACGATTGAATCATATTATCGAAGAATTCATTAAAGATTATCCTGAGCAATACCTATGGACTCATAAGCGCTATAAACACTACGCAGATGAGAACAGAGATTTTTACGCTGAATACCTTAGCAGCAACTCCGATTCACCTTGCCAAGGATGATTATTCAACGTTACATAGTTCGTGAAATCATGTCGACCTTTGCAGCGACATTGTTTGTACTATTGCTAATTATTGTTGGTAACACTTTTGTGAGGTTACTTGGAAAAGTTAGTGGCGGAGGTTTGCCATTAGATGCATTAGGAAAGCTGGTCTTTTTAGGTTCAATAAATGGCCTCATAAAACTCGTACCGATCGCTCTATTAATTGGAATGATGTTAGCATTTGGCCGCTTTTATCGGGATCATGAAATGTCTGCAATGCATTCTTCAGGAATGGGGCCTAAACAATTTTACAAAGGTATTTTTCTGTTTGTTGGGCCCTTAACATTAGTGATTGCAGGGCTAACATTATTTGTTATTCCTGATTTAGAACGCACCAGTAACAACGTCAAACAAGAAATTATGCAACGTCCAGAAGCCGCAGGTATTCCTGTTGGTGAGTTTATGCACAGTAAAGCCGGGGATAAACGTATTACGTTATTTGTTGAAGATATCGATGAAAAAAATGTAGTAATGAAACGCTTCTTCATGCACTTAAAAGATAATTCTAGTTATAACAGCAAAAAAAATAAAGATAACACATCACAAACAGCAACAATCCCTGATGATATCAATGATCAAAACAATAATATTGAACCTCAAGAAGATGACATAGAAATAATTCTTTCTGCTCAGCAAGCTTTACTTTACGTCGACCCCAGCAATGGTAACCGTATTGTGAAAATCGAGAACGGTAGTCGTTATGATAATAATAAAACGACGCAAGAAATGAGTATTTTTAGTTTCGCCGAACATGGAATTCACATTCCCGCCTTAGAAATAAACATTTCAAAGGACCTAGAAGCTGAGCCTACTTTGAGTCTATTAAAACAGAATGATCGTGAGAGCCTTGCGGAGATTCATTGGCGTTTAGCTTTAATTTTTTCTGCCCCTGTTATGGCATTGTTAGCGTTCCCATTAAGTCACACCACTCCTCGTCAAGGACGCTTTGGTAAGCTCGCTTTTGGTATCCTGCTATACGCTGTTTATGCTAATTTAATTATTAGTGGGAAATCGATGATTGAAGATGGACGAATTCCACCATGGTTAGGTTTATGGTGGACACATCTTATTTTCATAGCGCTTTCTTTCTGGTTAATCCATCGACAATACGGTTCACGACGATGAATCTTAAAATCATCGATCGCTATCTATGGACTGCCACATTACAGGGCATAGTTATTGCCTGGTTAGCGCTAGTTTTATTGGATGTGTTCTTCGCTTTTATTAGCGAAGCAGAAAAAACTAATGCTCTATACACAACCCTCCAAGCAACAGTCTATTTAATTTACACACTACCTTCTCGTTTCTATGAATTCTTTCCAAATGCCGCTTTGGTTGGCACTTTATTAGGTTTAGGTAATCTTGCCGCAAACTCTGAATTTGTCGCAATGCGTGCGGCAGGCTTATCAATTGGCAGAATTATTTTTTCAGTGGTGAAATTAGGCTTATTATTAGCTGCATTTTTATTTGTAATTGGAGAATGGGTAGTACCGAATACCGATTTACAAGCACGTAATTTCAAAGCTCAATTAAAGAACAAAAATATCGTTTTAGTCGGTGGTGCAGGACTTTGGGTAAAAGAGAAAAACAGTATCATTAGTATTGGAAGCGTGATCACCAATAAACAAGTTTCTGATATATCGATATATTCCTTTAAGGCTGATCATTCTGGCTTGGAATCTTTAACTGAAGTTGAATATGCAACTGCAAACGAAACAGGTTGGGACTTTAAAAAAGTTACAACTACAGTATTCGAAAAGCTTGGCGTTAAGAGAAACCGAGATCCTTCAGCAAGCAGTATTAACTTTGTTGATCCTAATATTTTGGAAACGGCTACAGTAGACCCAAATCAATTATCTAGTAGCGCTCTAACTAAATTTATCGAATACCAAAAACGTAATGACATAAAAACTGATAAATACGAATTGATTTACTGGAAACGTTTTTCAGTGCCTTTATCCGCCATTGTGATGCTGATTTTAGCAATGCCATTCTTGTTTGGGTCGAATCGTGGCGGTGGTGCCGGACAAAGAGTATTTATAGGGATAATTGTTGGAATAGTATTTTATCTAGCGAACAGATCGGTAAACGAATTAGGTATTGTTTATGGTTTCTCACCAATTGTAAGTGCATTCGTGCCGTCACTATTATTTCTCGCAATAGGGATTATTGCTTTGAGAAGAGTCCGTTAAATACAATTTAGCTTTTTCAAAGACACCCCCCCTACTTTTAGTAGTATTCATGTAGACAATTCTAACCAGGATAATCCTAAATCAGCAATACTTTTCCCTCACTAAGGTTCGGCTCATTTTAGTTGTTTAAAATCTACTGAGACCTTAACCACACCACGTACAGAATTTGTTAATAAAACCTCATCAGCATTTTTTAAATCCTCAAGTGTAATAATTTTCTCTATTGCCTGCTCTTGGTCAATAAATTTCTGACGATAAATACCGTGCAAAACTCCTGCTTTAATGGGCGGTGTAATTAAACTTCCATCTTTACGAATAAACAAATTATGACGACAAGCTTCAGCAACTTGATTATGTTCATTCAAAATAATCGCATCATAAAATCCAGCTTTATAGGCTTTATCAAACTCTTCGTTATAAACCTCGCGACGTGAGGTTTTATGATACTGAAATATTGAACGACTACTTATTTTTTGATCTCCAATGACAACCTTATTTTCATTAGAAAGGTTTTGATCCGAAGACATTGAGATATCTCCAATAGAATCAGAAATACTTTCATAGCTAATATTAACTTCACCATTTTGATAAGCACAAAGACGAACCTTAAAGATGCCTCGCTGTTCTTCTAAGTCTTTTTTAATCTCATCCAAACGCTCATCAATAACAAACTGCTTTATCTTAAAACCAAAGTATCCTGCAGAATCAGTTAATCGATAGATATGTTGATCAAGATTATTAAACAGACGTTTTTTAGTATCGTATTTGAAAGTTTCGATTAAATAAAAATTAGCATTTAGATTAGTTAAAAAGTCCGCTTTCAGAATACATTCTTCAAACTCAGCCTTAGCATTGCTCTCATAAATAATGCCACTACCAATACCCATTTCGCATTGGTTACGTTGATTCATCACAATCGTACGTATTGGCACATTAAAATAGAAATCATTGTTAGGCAAAATATAACCGATGGCTCCTGTGTAAACACCACGTGACTCTGCTTCTAAATCATTAATGATTTCCATAGTGCGGATTTTAGGTGCTCCGGTAATTGAGCCACAAGGGAAGAGACCGTATAATAAATCTTTAAAACTAATATCGGTTTTGAGTCTTCCCTTTACCGTTGAAATCATTTGATGAATCGTTTTGAAAGTTTGTACTTCAAAAAGATTTTTAACGACCACACTACCCGTCTCACAAATACGTCCAAAATCATTGCGAATGAGATCAACAATCATCACATTTTCAGATAATGTTTTTGGGTCATGCTTTAAAAAATCAACAATGAATTCATCTTCTGTTTCATTTAAACCACGTTTAGCAGTCCCTTTCATTGGTTTAGAAACCAATGTATCACCCTGTCTTCTGACAAATAGCTCAGGTGATGAGGATACAATTTTAAGTTTTTGGAAATTTAAAAATGCACCAAATTCAACAGGTTGTGTTTGGCGCAATGCTTGATAAAGTGCGTTGGCGGTACCACGTAATCTAAATTTAAATTTTATTGTGTAATTAATTTGATAAGTATCGCCAGCGATAATGTAGCGTTTGATTTTTTTAATTGCGTCAATGTACTTATTTTCTGACACACTAAGTTTAAACCCGTGTGCACAAAGCTGAGATGTTGGGTCTTGCTCAGTTTCTGAAAAAGCGTCATTAATAGTTTGACGATCTAATACTTGCATCGATTTAAATGCTACAAAATGTAGTAAGGCTTGTTCCTTATTGTTTTCTTTAGTGCGCTTTATTTTCTTATCAATAAAGTAGTAACCGGCTTCATACGCAAGATAACCACAAAGGTAGAGACCTTTTTTCCGACAAGCTTCAATCTTTGCCAGTGCTGCTGGTAATTCGTCTTCAGTATTCGCAATAATATCTTCTTGTTGATTAGTAAAAAGTAAATTACGAGCCTCATCCTGACTCGTCTTTGAGTCTTCAAGTAAGGCAAAAACCTCAGAACCATTAATGATTTGCGACAACGTTTTCATAGGCTTGTCATTGTAGCAATAAATTTAGACAATCAACCTACTATAATTATTTAGTAGGTGATTTAGAATAAATTTTGACGCTTATAGAAAACTTACCCTTAATTTTCCTATACACAGTTTCGATAAGTTATTGGTAGGTAAAAGCTGATTTGTCATAAGTTTGCTGTTTATTTTGTTTGTTTGATTTCGTGAAGCCTTGAGCATCATCCCTTAGAATCAACTGACCAAATATTTCCGGGTTTTTCCAAGCTTGGTCCACACTTGCATTCCATGACATTTTAGCATCGCGCGCATTACCATTGTCATCATCGTTTATTTGGATATCAAATCCTAGCGTGTGCTCAGACTTTGGAATAATATTCAATGTAGACCACGGGATAGCCACTTCCAATTGATATCCCGTAGGGAGTTGTCGAGTTTGATATTTAATAGTGTTCAGTCTATCTTTTGGGGTAGTGCCACCAGCCTGAATTTTATTGTTACCTAAACTAAAACCTAAGTGAAAATCATTGTAATTATCATAACTATCACCTCGACTTGCATCTGCATCGATGTAAATTTCAATCGAATCATCTTGCCAGTAATCTTTAGAATCACTTAAGTGATTTTCATCTACGACTCCAACCCAAATATACAGATTATTATCATCCCAATTGGCACGCCATCTACCCGTTAAATCTCGAGGATTCGCAACTGTACCCTGAATCACTTTACTAATTAAAATTGCAGGACTTTGATG
>CALISP010000186.1 GCA_938041705.1 uncultured Cocleimonas sp.
TTACTTCAGGTTCCACTATTCACGCAAAAGGGAATCAGACAGATCCTATAGTATTTACATCATCCAAGGGTGCTCCTAGAGCAGGAGATTGGGGAGGTATTTTCATATTAGGTGATGCTCCTAGTAATAAAGTCAGTGAAAAGAATCTTCTTAAAAAAGGTCTTACACCCTATACTCCAGATAATTTAATCTATGGTGGTACAAATACCGAAAGCAATTCCGGAGTGATGGAATACGTGAGAATAGAATATGCTGGCAAACAAACGAAAGATTTTGGATTCTTTGATGCCTTGAGCCTCTATGCTGTGGGTAATCAAACGAAGATTTCTAATGTCATGATGAGTTATAGTAAAGGAAACTCCTTATATATAGTTGGTGGTGAGATAAATTTGGAGCAGCTCGTGTCGTTTAAGGCCAGCCATTCAGATTATATGTTTGATTCAGGGACACAAGTTAATATTTCGAACTCTTTAGCCGTAAGATCGCCCTATGATTCTGCTTCCAAAGGTGCAGCAAGTATACACGCTACAACTAATAGTAATGATGATGAGGCAAATTTCGCAAAAGTGAAAACGTCTGTTACAGCAAATAATCTTACCCTTCTTAATTTTAGCAATAATTTAAAAAGCGCCATTGAGGTGGGGTTAGTACACGAGGCTATCTATGTAGATGCAAACACCTTGTTGACAATGAATAAGAGCGTGATATCTGGATTTAATCCAGCAGTTGTTTTTAGTCGTGAAATTTCTCTAAATAACAAAAATTTACAACAAATTAGATTTACTAATATGTACTTCAATAGTTGTGAGGGAAACATTTTTATTGAATCGTCCCAGGACAATGAAGATCTTGAGAACTGGTATGGTAATAGTAGTTTTCAAAATGTATATTCAAAAGGAGAAGATATTGAAACCTTTATTGACCACAAAAATCTAAGAGATCCAGACTTTCGCTTACGTATTAATAAAATCATAGCATCGAGTAGTTCTAACTAAATAAAACAATATTATTATATAATAATTAAGTTACAGGTTAATAAAAACCTGCTTACATATTCGTTACAATTAACCATAATTCCCCCAAATCATGGCTTACATTACCCGAATCATTTCTCAGGCCATACTTCTGATATGTTTTACTGTCAGTACTGTACCTACTGCTACGGCCCAACTAGTTATTGGTCAGCCAAGTTTAGAGTTTAGTAAAGCGTGTGCTAGTGAGTCATTTAATATGTATGAGACGAGCTTTGTTTTTAATCCTCCTTCTTCCTTAGACGCTTCCAACCAGTTTATTGTAGAACTTTCTGATTCTAGTGGTGAATTTGCAGAGGCGGTTGAGGTTTTTGTTTCAAATTCTAATGAGATTACCACCTCTCCAGCAACTATTTCCTTTTCCTTACCTATGGATACGGCAGGAGAAAATTATAAAATTAGAATAAAGAGTTCGTCCCCGGCTGCGACGAGTGCCCCGTCATTGGATTTCCCTGCTTATTTTAAACTACACGACACTCCATTTACAATTAATGGACTTATAGATACTGGCACTTTTTGTCCAGGAATAGGGTACTTGCTTGCGATCGATAATCCAGGTTTTGATGGCGCTATATCACCCCTTACTTTTGAAAGCCTAAGCTTTAACTGGTACAAGGTTATAGACAATACAAATTCTATTTTAATCGCTCAAGGCGAAACATTGCAGGTATCTGAGGAAGGCACTTACTTTGCTGAGACAGATTATGGTAGTTGTACTTCAGAATCATTTTCTAATAGAGTAACTATTTCCCAAGCGTCTAGTGAAGAGCCTGCTAATGCGACGATCACTTCAAGTCTCGGAAATTCGTTTTGTTCCAACGGTGAAGGAACAATACTTACAACGGTGATAGGTGAAAATTACCAATGGTTTAAAGATGATCAACCTATCGAAGGAGTAAATCAAAATACATTACAGACGAATGATTCTGGTAATTATGCAGTTATTGTCACATCTGGAAATTGTGTAGCGGTAGGAAGTATCCTCCTTGAAAGTCTTGCTGGTTCTACAACCATCAATGTACCTGCAGTAAACTTTATTGAGATGGGAGAAGCTCTTACGGTTACCGTAGAAACCACGCTAGATAATGTTCAGTACGAGTGGTATTTCAATGATTCCATCATTGAAGATGCTACAGAAAGTCAATTAATTGCTTCTCAGGTTGGTAACTATAAAGTTGTTGTAACGGCGACAGGGGACTGTGATTTTAGTATAGAACTATTTTTTGAAATCAAAATAGAAGTTAGTACAGATACTATTCCTAATGTCATAAGTCCTAATGGTGATGGTCTCAATGATACTTGGATTATACCAGCAGAATATTTAAGTGGCACCAATACAGAGGTAGTCATTTTTAGTAGCAACGGTACTGCCGCTCTTAAAACTAGTGATTATTTAAATAATTGGCCAGACAATATTAATGAGTTAAGTAATGCAAATCAAGTTTATTATTACATGATTACCCCTCCAAGTGAAGAAGTGATAACGGGTTCAATAACAGTTGTGAGATAAAGTGAAAAAAATCGTAGCACATATAATTTTGATTATCTTTTGTACTGCTCTTTCTCAAGCTCAGGAAAGCACAGGTGCTATTGCATTGGATTTGCCAGCACGTAATTCATTAATGTTTAATAAATATATCCTTAGCCCCGCCTTAAGCTACGCAAGAGAAGATTATAGGCATGTTACAATTAATAATAAACGTGAATTTTTTCAGATAGGAGACGCTCCAGAAACATATTTAGCAAGTTTTTCTGGCCGATTCTCTGAAAAAATTGGCGCAGGAGTAGGCCTCTTTCAAAGAAACTTTGGAGTGTTCACCACTTTTGGAGGTATCGTGAATTTTGCATATAACGTGCAACTCGCACCAGAAAGCAATCTAACTTTTGGTCTCAATCTGTTGGCGTATAATAGTAGTATTAATATGGATAGGGTAGTAACAGTAGTTCCAGATCCCTTGCTTAACAACTTACCTTCTAACCTAATAACGACCATAAGTCCTGGAATAAACTATGGTGTTGGTTTTATAGATGTTGGATTAACTATAAATAATTTAGTAAGCTACGATGTGAGTACTTCACAAATATTAAAAGAGCAGACGCAAAGAGGTATTCAGGGACACTTAATGTATTCAGGTTATATAGATTCTTATGGCTTTTTTGATAATAGTAAATTTTCTGCATTAGGACGTGCCGAATTTCAAGAAGAGACTTCAATTTACTCAGCTGCGGTTATGCTTAGAGTACCTAAAGGATTTTGGATACAAGGCGGTTACAGCACACTTTATGGAGGCTCTGCTGGTGCTGGTTTTAATATTACTTCAAAAATTGCATTAGAATATAATTATGAAAAATCTCTAGGCGATTTCCTTGACTTAGGATCTTCACACGAGCTAACACTAGCATTCATAATTCCAACACAGGATGCTTCTAGTTTTAGACAAGAAAAAATTACAGGACTTTTAAACTTTGAAAAGAAAAGAAAAAGTTCTTATAGTAAACGTAGCCGCTTAGCGCGAAACAAAATAAAAGAGCCAGCAAAACCTGAAGCGACTACTTTACCATCTAACAACGTCGAATCAGAAGTTGCTGAAAGTACTCCCGGGCAACAAATTAGAGAGCAGGAACAAGCTATTGTAGTAGAAAAAGCAAGTGTAGAAGCCGAAGAGCAAGCAAGAATAGAGGCTGAAGCAATTGCTAAAGAGGCAGCGGAAGAGCAAGCGCGACTTGCCGCATTAGAACAAGCACGTTTGGCAGCCGAAGAGCAGGCAAGGTTAGATGCAGAAGCAGCCGCTAAAGAGTCAGCGGAAGAGCAAGCGCGACTTGCCGCATTAGAACAAGCACGTTTGGCAGCGGAAGAGCAAGCAAGGTTAGATGCAGAAGCAGCCGCTAAAGAGGCAGCGGAAGAGCAAGCGCGACTTGCCGCAGCAGAACAAGCACGTTTGAAAGCCGAAGAGCAAGCAAGGTTAGATGCAGAAGCAATGGCTAAGG
>CALISP010000187.1 GCA_938041705.1 uncultured Cocleimonas sp.
CTTCAAATTGAGTGTCATCTATTTGATTAAAGCGTGAATGCGGAACGTCAAAACGAGTGTTAATTCCTTTTACTAATGGGTGTTGTCTGTTTTTTACACGATGACTAAATACACCCCAGCGTTTGTAACCTAGATTGTAACGAGCTTGTTTGTACTGCAACTCCAAGGATGCATGAGTTGCAAGGCAAGAACATAAAGTCGAAGTGACATTATCGTAAGCCCAATTAAAGACTTCACTCAATGGTTCCCAAAAGGGTTCAAGTGATAGCTTAGGTTGTGTCACGTTTATGCCTGTAATGATTAAAGCATCAATACCTTTAGCTTTAATATTTTCAAAGGTTTGATAGTGCTCTTCGATATGTTTTTGTGACTCTATGCTTCGCTCTATTCCAGGTAAACTAAATAAATGTACATGGAATTGTGCGATAGGATTGCTTTCACCAATTAAACGACAAAACTGTCGTTCAGTAGCTTCCATTGCCGCATCGGGCATCATATTTAAGATACCAATATGTAACGCACGGATATCCTGTCTTGCAGCTTGACCAGGGCGCAAGATGGTTTGACCTTCTTCACGTAAACGTTCGAAGGTAGGTAATTTGTTATGAGCTACTAATGGCACTACTTTTTCTCTGTTTAAAAAGAAGGATTTTGTTCATTTAAGCTTTTTTCTACGAGCTGTAAAAAGTCAGTTTCGTTTTTAATCTGGTATAAATCTTCGGTTTTAATTGTGTAACCGTATTGTTTCGCAATGCTTTCATAACGAGGGATACGCGCATAAAACAAACGTGGAAATACCCAACGTACAAAGTCATCAGGAACAATCATAGAAACGTATTCGAGATTATTTTCCTGCATATAAATTTCGAGTTGTTCGTCTAAATACTGAGCTCGATAATACATAGGTTTTGGCGCAGCAGTAGCACGCTCTATTAAACGCTTTTCATCCGCATCATTCGCTTGAATATAAAGAATGAGAGAGTTTTCTGCGAGCATTTCAATGACACTTTCATCATCGAATTCACATAGGCTTCCGCCAGCATCATTGACGAAATGGTCGAGTCCATAAATTTCACGAGCTTTAAGCATGAACTCGGGCACATCAAACATTGCCGCATATTCAGCATCATAAAATAACTTTTGACGGCGTTTGAATTCCTCAAGTGACAAGCCACCTAACTCAGGGTCTCCAATCTTGCCTAAAAAAGTAGACATAATTGCTAGATTTTCAAAGGCGATATTGTTAGTGATGTAAATGGAATCTGAGCGTAAAAGTTCACGCAAAAATGGAACTTGCATGGCCTGCTTTTTAATATTATCTAATATTGGCTCGTTTAAGTAACGAGAGCCTATACGGTAGTCACCTGAATAATGAAACCAATCACTATTGCGTAAGATATTTGATAAAAATGTCTTACCCACACCAGACATGCCAAGTAGGGTGATAGCTTTATTTTTTTCTTCTCGAAATTCAGTAGCGCTTAGTTTCAAGGTTTCAGTCTCATTGATATGTATCTAAATAAATCATTTAAATTTAGATACGGTGGTTAATTGTGATTTGATATAGTGTCGAAGTATAAACGAGTCTATTTGTGATTAACATTTTATCGTTTTTAAGGTTTGATTACATTTAATTATATTGAATTGTATTTAATTACAATAACAACGATGAGAGGCGAACGATAACAATGAAACTCATCGATGTATTTATGGCCATCCTCGTGGCAGTAATCTGGGGTATGGGTTTTGTTGTGGCCAAAGCTGGAATGGATCACTTCTCACCTATTTTATTAATGGCGTTACGCTTTGCCTGTACTTCACTTTGCTTAATTTGGTTTTTCCGACCACCATTAAAGCTGTTAAAGAGCTTATTCTGGATTGCTCTAATTAGCGCTTCCATACAATACAGTCTTACTTTCACAGGTGTTCAAGGAATCGATGCATCAACATCTGCTTTACTTATCCAGTTAGAAGTTCCTTTCGGCTTGCTGACGGCATGGTTGTTGCTCGGTGAGAAAATATCTTTAAAGCAGAGTATAGGTATGGTTATAGCGTTTGCAGGAGCGGTATTGATTGTTGGTGAACCCAAACTTTCTAACGATTTGTCTTCCGTTATGTTGCTCATTAGCGGCGCATTTATGTGGGCGATTGGACAAGTCATGATTAAGAAACTAGGGCAAATAGGGGGCTTCATGTTGATATGTGGCATTGCTATTTGGGCAACCCCTCAACTCTTCATTGCCTCGTTCTTATTGGAATCAAACCAATTAGAACAAATTAAAAGCGCACCCCTGGAAGCATGGTTGGCAGTGGTTTATCTTGGCTTAGTAATGACAGCATTGGCTTATGCATTATGGTATCGCCTACTTGGTTTGTATTCGGTGAATCAAGTAATGCCATTTTTATTATTACTACCTCTGACTTCAGTAGTGGGTGGAATTTTCTTTTTGGACGAATCATTAACCTTAAAAATTTCAATAGGTGGTTTGCTTGCGTTAATAGGTGTAGCTGTAATTACAATTCAACGATCACCTAGAAAAGTATAAAAAGTAGGGGGGGGTCTTTATATCTCTATTTATTACTGCTTGGTCGTTATTTTTCAATAGAAACACTTTCCCGTTTAAATATGTACATCCCTGATGCCACTAAAATTAACGTACCAATGACCGTTGTGAGAGTAGGTATGTCATTGAACAGATACCAACCAAGTATAGCCGCGACGATTAATTCAACATATTGAAACGGTGCGAGAATTGACGCGTCAGCGTATTTGAAAGCATTCGTGAGTACTAAATGTCCGATTGCTGCAATTAGTCCTACTAAGACTAAAAATTTCCATTGCCAGTTTTCGGGCCATTGGAAGTTAAAAACAGGTAAATCTAACGGCTGTAAACAGACAATTGATAACAACATAATAATTGATCCTATAAGTCCTGACCAAAATTGCATTGTAATAGCGGGAACGGGCTCTCCCTCTCCCTCTTTATTCGAACGTGAGAGTTTTCGGGTATACATTAAATAAAAC
>CALISP010000188.1 GCA_938041705.1 uncultured Cocleimonas sp.
ATAGTTATGCTGCTCGTTTGATATTAATTATCTGAATACATATTACTAGTATGTTCATCAATTCATTATAATACAGTTTAGTCGTTTTTATCACCCAATGAAATTTGATCTATTACTGTGTAAAGACTTATAAACTCTTAATCGAACAGAAGTATTGAAGTAATCAACTACCTATGCAATTTTCTTCATTTTCATAAAAATAATTTGATTGAGATGTTATTATGCAAACAAGGGCTATTACTAATAAATGAAAAAAATGATTTCACAGTTTTCCACATCACAAAAAGTGGTTAATGAAAAACATACAATATTACAAATTTTGAAAGTTTTTCTACTTTCAGTATGTTTGTGCGTGTCTTATGCATCTTATGCTGATAACTCACCTGCACAAAAAAACAAACTGCAAAAAAAAATATCACAAGCAAATTCAACCTTAAAAAACTCTCGTACAAAATCCAACAAACTTAAAAAAAATGTACGAATAGCAGAAGATAAACTAAATAGTATTTCTAAAAAACTGTTTAAAACCGAAGACCAAATTAATCGTTTAACCACAAAGCTAACCAAATCAAATAAAGAACGTGGAAAATTATTAGTACAAACCAATCAACAAAAAGATGCATTAGCACAGCAAATGCAGGCTTTATATACTTCAGGTAAACAATCTCATTTACGCTTATTGTTGAAGCAAGACGATCCCTCTGACATCAGTCGCACTGTTAAATATTTTGAATACATGAATCAACATAGGTTGAAAAAAATAGGTTTAATAAAAACACGTTTGGATAAAATCAAAACCTTACAAACTCAAATAAACGAGGACTCTAAAACCTTAACAACGCTTCAAGAAAAACAACGTGGCCGTAAATCATCCCTAAAGAAAGCAGTAAAAGATAAAGAAAAAGCACATAAAACCCAGAAAAAAATTGTTTACTCACAAGAACAAAAGCTCGCAAAATTACGTAAAGAAGAATCACGTTTGCAAGGAGTAATACAACGTCTTGCACAAAAGCGTAAACAAGAAGAAACAAAACGTAAACAAGCTTTGGCAAAAGCAGCAGAGGCAAAGGCTTCACAAAAACGTAACCAACAACCTGTTAAGAAACAGGCAAAAGTTGTTGTAAAAAAAGCTAATACTAAAGCCCAACAGAAAAAGACTGTTGCTGCAGTACAAAGACATTATGTGCCAAACAAGCCATTTTCTACTCTTCGTGGAAAACTCTCTTGGCCTGTCCGAGGCAAAATGACACAAAAATTTGGAAGCACTCGAAATAGTAAACAACGCTGGAAAGGCGTAATTATTTCGGCTGCAGCGGGGACTCGTGTCCATGCTATTGCACGAGGAAAAGTCGAATTTAGCGGTCGTTTAAGAGGTTACGGCTATCTAGTCATTATTAGACATGATAAAAACTATCGTAGTCTTTATGCTTACAATCGTGCGGTTTATAAAAAAGAAGGGCAAATCGTTAAAGCAGGTGAAGTCATTGCTGCCGTAGGTAGTTCTGGTAGCCAAGATAACTCAGGTTTGTATTTCGAAATCCGCAAAGGAACAGCTCCCCAAAATCCTAATAGATGGGTTAAATAAACCTTCTGATAAATACTTGGATAGCAATTCTGATAACATTTTAAGTACTTTTACGTTACTATCGAGTGACTTTTTAACAAGGGAATTGAAAAGAATATGTCCAACAAAAAATCTATCTTTTCAGGTATTTTAGCTGGTGTGGCTTTAGGTTTAATTGCCACAATGAGTCTCGATGTTTTTGCACTAAAGCCAAATAATCAAACTTTACCCTTATCTCAACTAAAGAAGTTTTCAGAAGTCTATGCGCGTATCAAAAATGATTACGTGGAAGTGGTTGATGATAAGAAACTGATGACCGATGCGATTAGTGGCATGTTAAAAGGCTTAGATCCGCATTCAGACTATTTGGATGAAGATAGTTTTAAAGAACTCCGTGAAGGCACCTCAGGGGAGTTTGGAGGTCTCGGTATCGAAGTTGGCCAAGAGAATGGCTATATTAAAGTCATTGCTCCCATTGACGATACTCCCGCTAAAAAAGCAGGCGTTAAATCTGGTGATTTAATTATTCGTTTAGACGATAAGTCTGTAAAGAATATGAGTTTAAATGCTGCCGTAAAGTTAATGCGTGGCAAACCTGGTGAAGCTATAGATTTAGTCATTACACGCGAAGGAAGTACTGCTCCTATAAAAATAAAAATTGTCCGTGCAATAATAAAGGTGAAAAGTGTTAAACAGCGTCTTTTAGAAAAAGATTATGCATATCTGCGTATTTCAAACTTTCAAAGCAAAACTACTGATAGTACCCGTAATGCAATCAAAAAATTAAAAGAAGATAACAAATCGAGTATAAAAGGATTAGTTTTAGATTTACGTGATAATCCTGGTGGAGTGCTAACAGGTGCAGTAGGAGTATCTGATGTATTCCTTAGCAGTGGCAACATTGTATATACAGAAGGACGCGTAGAAGATGCAGTAATGAGTTACGACGCTACACCAGATGACTTGCTCGATGGTGCGCCTCTTGTTGTATTAGTTAATCAAGGATCAGCTTCTGCCTCGGAAATTGTTGCAGGTGCATTGCAAGACCATAAACGCGCATTAATTTTAGGTACTAAGACCTTTGGTAAAGGTTCTGTTCAAACAGTATTACCCTTAGATGAAACTACAGGTCTTAAATTAACTACGGCACGTTACTTCACGCCTTCGGGTAATTCAATTCAAGCCAAAGGAATTAAGCCGGATATTATTGTAGAAGCTTTAGAGTTCAAATCAAAAGGTGACGCTAAGGATACTGTTTCTCCCCTCTCTGAAGCTGATTTAAGTGGCCACTTGAGTAATCCAAACGGTGATAACAAAGCAGTTGATACTAATATTGACAAAACCCAAGATAATACTAATCAACTTGATACTGCGGATTCATCAAAGAAGAGTCTTGCAGAAGAAGACTATCAGCTTTATGAGGCGTTAAATATTCTCAAGAGTATGAATTTAGTTCGCTTAATGAATCTTAAGAAAGGATAATGATTTCAATAGCTAATTTACCCCTAAACATTATAAAAATGATACTCCACCCATTAAGTCATTTTTGATTTTGATAAATATGGGATTAGTGATTATTCCAAAAATAAAGTGAAGTTCTTATGAGTGATAAGCAATTTGATTATCTTATTGTGGGTGGTGGATCGGCCGGTTGTGTTCTTGCTAATCGTTTATCAGCAAATCCAAAACTATCGGTTTGTTTATTGGAAGTAGGCCCAACAGACAAGAGTCGACTAATTCGTATCCCGATCGGCATTATTGCTTTGATGTGGGATCCAAGGCATAACTGGAAATATTACTCAGAACCAGAACCATTTCTTAATAATAGAAAGATGTACACGCCCAGAGGTAAAGTCTTAGGAGGGTCGAGTTCAATCAATGCTATGTGTGCGACTCGAGGTACCCCGGAAGATTTTGATAAATGGGAAGCCATGGGCGCAAAAAACTGGGCTTGGAAAGATTTATTGCCTCACTTTAAAGCAACCCAAAAGCAACTTAGACCGAATATGCCTGAGGAATTTCATGGAGACTCAGGAGAGCAGCTAGTGGCAGACCCAGTTGCAGTTGATCAGTTAAGCTGGGACTTTGTTGATGCGGTTGTAGAATCAGGGATTGCTCCCAGAAATGATGATTTTAATGGAGAAAAGTTAGAAGGTGCTGGCTTGTACCAAACCTATCAAACGGGTAAAGGAGAGCGATGCAGTGCAGCTCATGCCTTTCTAAACCCAGTTAAAAATCGTAAAAACCTAACTATACTTACGAAGGTAATGGTAGAAAAGGTACTGCTTGATGGCAAAGAAGCTATAGGTGTTCAGTGCACAATTAAAGGCAAGAAAACCCAAATACTTGCCAACAAAGAAGTGATTTTGAGTGCTGGTTCAATTAACTCGCCTCAAGTGTTAATGCTATCTGGTATTGGCTCAGCTGAAGATCTTAAAGAACATAATATTGATGTGGTTCATGATTTACCTGGCGTCGGTAAAAATCTTTCTGATCACCTTGATATCATTCTTAATACCCGAGTAAAAAATTATAAAGGGGTTGGTATTTCTTTACCCTATGTATTTAAAGCAACCATAGATGTGTTTAAATATTTCATTAACCGTAAAGGCATTTTGACTACAAACGGCGCTGAAGCTGGTGGATTTATCAAAAGCGATCCTTCTTTAAAACACCCAGATATTCAAATGCATTTTTCACCATCGTTATTAGAGCGACATGCTATTCGCACTATTGGTCATGGTCATTGCTTACATTTATGTAATTTACAGCCCAAAAGTCGTGGATGGGTAAAATTACGATCAAGCAACCCAAAAGACAAAGTCGCAATTCAATATAATTATTGTGAAGATCCTCAAGATATAGATAAATTAGTAACTGCGGTTAAACTTGGGCGAAAAATATTAGCAGCTCCAAGTTTATTAAAATCAGAAAAGAGACCACATAAGCCAAAAGCAGATGTGCAAACTGATGAGCAAATTAAATCTTTCATTCGTGAAAGTGCAGAGACTATTTACCATCCTGTAGGTACCTGCAAAATGGGCACCGATAAAATGGCTGTCGTTGATACGCAATTGCGAGTTCATGGAATAAAAAAACTGAGAGTGGTTGACGCATCTGTGATGCCTTCGCTCAATTCAGGAAATACACATTCAGTTGTTATTGCGATTGCCAGTAAAGCATCTGAGATTATTTTAAGCGATTAAGGTTTGTTTAAATAAGTTGTTGCGCTTATTTACCTCAAAAAAAACGGCAATTTTGAAGAATAGCTGATATTAGAAAGCCTAAAAAAGACACCCCCCTACTTTTTAGCTACTTTATAGTTAAATAACAGCGAATAAATCTAATCAACAATTTAAATCCTTTGGATTTACGGTAGAATCTTCGCCCATGAATATACGCACTCAACTAGATACCATTATTACGCAAGCCTTAGCAAATGCTGGGGCTGATAATGCACCAGCAGTGGTTAAGACATCTGCTCGACCAGAATTTGGCGACTACCAAGCAAACGGCATTATGGGTGCAGCTAAAAAGCTCAAGATGAATCCTCGTGAGCTAGCCACTAAAGTTGTTGCAGACTTAGAGCTTAACAATGAAATTACTGAATTAGTTGAGTCGTTTGAAATAGCAGGACCAGGATTTATAAATATTCATTTAAAAAATACTTGGTTAGCAGAGAGAATTGAGCAAACACTGAAGAGTGATAATCTTGCAATCGCAAAAACTAACAAACCTGAAACGGTTGTTATTGATTACTCTGCACCAAATCTCGCTAAAGAAATGCATGTAGGTCATTTACGTTCAACGATTATCGGTGATTCTATTTCTCGTGTTTTAGAATTATTAGGGCATAAAGTCATTCGTCAAAACCATGTAGGTGATTGGGGCACACAGTTCGGCATGCTACTGACTTATATGAGTGAGCTAAAACAAGAAAGCTCTGAATTAAATTCTGAATTAGAAGTGCAATTGGCTGATCTTGAAAAATTCTATCAAGCCGCAAAAATTCGTTTTGATGAAGATGAAACCTTTGCCGCTCAAGCCCGAGAAAACGTAGTGAAACTACAGGCGGGTGATGTAGAGTTTTTAAAACTATGGCAACAGTTTATTGATACCTCATTGAATCATTGTGATGAAATATATCAAATTCTAAACGTTAAACTTACCCGCGATGATGTTGCCCCTGAAAGCCAATATAACGATGATCTTGCGAACGTCATTATTGATTTAGATAAAACGGGTTTGCTAAGTGAAAATCAAGGCGCACAATGTGTATTTTTAGATGAATTTAAAGGAAAAGAAGACTCAATCATTCCGATGATTGTACAAAAATCTGATGGTGGCTATTTATACGCTACTACCGACCTAGCTGCACTTCGCTATCGTCATAATCAATTAGGTATGACGCGAGGTTTATATCTTGTTGATGCACGCCAAAGCTTACATCTGAAACAAGTTTATGTAGTTGGTAAAAAAGCAGGATTCGTTCCAGAATCTACAAGCCTAGAGCATATGGCTTTTGGCACAATGATGGGGAAAGACGGGACTCCATTTAAGACTCGCTCAGGTGGTACAGTAAAACTCATTGATTTGCTTAATGAAGCAAAGCTTCGCGCTTTTGATCTAGTTACCTCAAAGAATCCAGATTTAGACGAAGAGAGTCGCAGATCAATAGCGAATACGGTTGGAATTGGCGCAGTAAAGTATGCCGACCTAAGTAAAAACCGTACTTCGGATTATATTTTCAACTGGGATACTATGCTCAGTTTTGAAGGGAACACTGCGCCTTATTTACAATATGCTTATGCCAGAATACAAAGCATTTTCCGCAAAGCTGGAGACATAAATAATAACGCTGAAATTTCATTACTTGAACCTGCTGAACGTTTACTAGCGACTAAATTATTACAGTTTTCAGAAGCAGTCGAAATAGTTGCGAAAGACGGCACACCAAATTTCTTATGTAATTACTTGTTTGAACTGTCCGGTAATTTTATGAGCTTTTATGAAGCCTGCCCAATAATGAAAGCAGATGAAGTGACTAAACAAAGCCGTTTAAAACTAGCTAAGCTCACAGCTAATACATTAAAGACTGGATTAGATTTATTAGGAATTGATGTTATGGAGAGAATGTAAATATAAGTATTAGTATAAAAAGACACCCCCCTACCTTTAGGTAATATTACAAAGATGTTTTTTACAAACGTATTTGGAGCTTAAGTAAGCAGCTTGATTTTCTGAAATATAGAGGCATGAAAGTATCTCAATCTTGATTACGAATAATTTCAGCGGCTCGAGTAAAAATCTTCATCATCGGTTGCTTTAAATCTGAATCAAAACCAACTTGATCGATAGCCTTGTCCATACATAACAACCACGTTTCTACTTCAATGTGCCCTACTCCAACGTGTTCATGTATTAAGCGCATATCCGAATGGCCATTTCTCTCAATATATAGTTTTGGTCCGCCAAAAAAACCGGATAAAAACTCAAATTGGGCTAGACGAGTGTGATTCATTCCATGACCTTTTAGATGCAAAGCATGAATGAGTTCACCATCAGGATCATCTTCTATAATGTCATAAAATGTCTCGACCAATTGTTTCAGTCGTTTCTCTCCTCCCATTTTTTCATAAAGAGTTTGAGCAGATTGATGCATTTCAATATCCTAGTTTTCTGTATAAGAAATTATTTTAAAGGTATTGAATAGAAACTCTATCCGTAATAACCAGTAGTTTTCATCATTTTACGTTTATATAGAAATTTCTTTTTGCTTACGCGCAGCACCAGGTGTTACACCAGTAATTTGTTTAAATGCTTTGCGAAAAGCGACTTCATTGTTGTAGCCAACAGATTCTGCAATTTCCAACATACCTTTTTTACCTTCTTTTAGCGCAGTATGAGCAATCCGCATTCGCCATTGCCCCACATAAGTCATTGGTGGTTGATCTAGTAGTTCAGAAAAATGCTTTGAAAATGCAGCACGTGATAACCCAGCAACACCAGCAAGCTTTTCAACAGTCCATGACTCTTCGGGTTTATCGTGAATAGCATTCAAGGCATTACTAACATGTGTATCAGCCAACGCAGCCAAAATACCGCAGCTAGGACTTATCTCATTGATATGAGCTCGTAAAGCATAAATGAAGAGTATCTCTGACAGCTTATCAACGACCACATCAGACCCCGTTGTGGATTCTTCAGTTTCAGACCTCATTAAATCAATCAGTACTTGTAAACGTGGCTCTACGTTATTGTTTTGACCTTTGACTAA
>CALISP010000189.1 GCA_938041705.1 uncultured Cocleimonas sp.
TTCAAGATATGATACCGTGTGACCTGTAGGTGCACGCATCCAAAGGTCTATATCATCTGCAAGATTTTGTGGCCATGTGGCAGTGATAATGTACTCTGCTTGTTTTTCAACTTTGGCTTGATCTGCGATGGGGTTAATGAACAATAAACTGACTAAAAATAAAAAACTAAAGCCTAGTAAACTGTTAAAGAGCAGATCAATAAAAGGATCAGCTTTAGGTGTATTTCTACTGTGTTTATACAGGCTGGACATTTTGATTTAATCGGTTTTATCTTGTTTAACTGCAGAGGCGTCTTGCATGCCTATTTTGATTATTTTACTCACCAGACCGTCTGCGCAACGGTCTAGCCATTGACATTGAATGCTGATAAGTAAGGCTCCGCCCAGGCCAGTGAGTGTGGTGTAAAGTGCGACCTGCATACCTGTACCCATGGTACTTAAAAGGCTTTTCAAGGCTTGAATATCATTGTCCTTTAATTCATAAACTGTACTTAGCATCAATACAAAACCAATAACTGTGCCGATAAGTCCAAGTCGCATTAAGACATCAGAAAAAAACCAACCATTGCTATGCCCACGATGGATCCTTTCTACTAATCTGGCTAGTAATAATTCTGATTCATTCGAGTTTTGCTTTCGTTGCCATTGTAATAAATTCAAATGTTCGTTAACCCAACTTGATTCTATTTTGTTTTTTTTATAACCATGTGTATGGTCAATTTGTTTAGATAATTTCCATGCAGCTAGCCCTAAGTAGACTGTGACGAATGAAAAGAGGATCAGAATAATGGATGAAAGATAGGTAATGTCTTGAGTTAAAAGTTTTTTAAATAATCCGAAATCCCATGCGAGATTTGCACCAAATAAAGTAGCGCCAGTAATTAATAACCAACCATAAAAGGGGTAATAGCTATCGCGTGCCATTTTTTATAATCGCTCCTAATTAAAATCTATATTATAAATATAATCTTTTTTTTACCGGAAACAAAAAAGGCTGACAAATTGCCAGCCTTTAATGATGAGAGTAAAGCTTTGTAGGTAATCTAGGTAATTAAATTACTTCGCCGTAGAAAGACCCAATATTTCCCAAGTTTGCATACCACCACGGAAGTATTTGATTCTATCTGCTGGGTAACCAAATTTTCTTAAGGCCGCAATACTTGCAGGAGATTGTCCGCACCACATGCCGTTACAGAACATGACTAGCGTTTTCGCACTTGAGAAATCAAATACTTTTGAGGTGTCGCCATCAGCAATAGCTTCGTCAACATCAAGCGCATCTTTACCATCAGCTATTTTAACGCCGAACTGTTTTGTCATGACGTTTATGATGCCTTCTGTAGTCGCACCTTTCTTCGGTGTTAGTTCTACCCATGAGACATTAACTGCACCAGGAATAGTTCCTTTTGCAACCCAATCAGGAGTACGTGAGTCAACTAACATGATATTGCTATCACCTTTAGACATTTTGTCAGCGTAGTCGATTACTTCAACTTCACCGATAGTTTGAATACCTTTACCAAGACTTATAGGTTGAATACAAAAAGGAGGACAGGCACGAGATGTTTTAGCAAATGCAGGGTTTACGGTATTTTTATTATCCTGATTACGTTTGATTTCTGTTGGCTTGCCATTATGCATTACGGTTATGCTAGATAAAGTCGGTGTAATGCCCACTGGTTTAGCGTTAACTGTTGTAGCGCTTAGGGATAAAGCACCTGCGATGACTAATGAGCTTACTAACTTAAATTTGTTCATGTGTATCTCCTCCAAGAGATTGTGCGAAATAGTGTTCTATTAATTTTGTTTAGCCCTCGATAGATAGAATATATCGCGTGCGGGATAAACTTAATATGCCTTTATGGGTAGCGTTTTTGTCTGCAGAATTAATCGCAATCAGGTTCTTCATCCTCATCTTCTTCTGCATCTTCATCGCTAGTGGATTCCTTTTCAATCTCCTCAGGATCAGATTTAGAGGAGTCTTCAGTTTTGATTTCTGTAGTTACTTTTGTTACTGCTTCTTCTGTGGTTGGCTCAGCAGCAAGGGTGTTACTACTAAAAGATAAGAAAAGTAGCATATAAAGAATAGTTATTATTTTTGATTTAAACATATTTTTTAGACCTAACTGATTTATATAACCAAAATACGATGCTGGTGGGAGTTTGCAAATATGTCAAAGTGGATAGCTATTTAATAGGATAGCGAAAACTCCTATTTATGTATTATTTCTGTATCCAGAATGTTACTGGACCATCATTGGTTAAACTAACTTTCATATCTGCACCGAATTTACCAATTTCAACTTTTTGTAATTGTTCATTAGCTGAGACAACAAAATAATCAAAGAGTTTTATACCCAGTTCAGGTGGAGCTGCAGAAGCGAAACTGGGACGAGTCCCTTTTTTAGTATCTGCAGGTAGGGTAAATTGCGGCACAATAAGCAAAGCACCGCTAATATCGAGTAAAGATAAATTCATTTTTTGTTCTTTATCTTCAAAAATACGAAAATTGATAATCTTTTTCAATAAGTCTTTTGCATTTTGTTCTGTATCTGCTTTTTCTATACCAAGCAACAATAAAATACCTTGATCAATTTCGGCAATACGATTATTAGCAACTTCTACATTTGCATGAGTTACACGTTGAATGAGCCCTATCATGCCTTGAGAAGTTTAAGCATGTCGTTACTAGCCTTTATTAGTGCCGAGCTAATTCCTTGCTCACCGGCAGAGTGCCCTGCATTTTGAATC
>CALISP010000190.1 GCA_938041705.1 uncultured Cocleimonas sp.
TTTGAAGTAAATAAGTAACAACCACTGATTTGTAACTTCCTTATCTCAGTGTTAGAGAGCCATGTAATTGGCTCTCTATTGTAATTTAAGGTTATTCGCCCGAAACGAGTATCTTTGAAAAGTATATATAAAGTAGGGGGGGATCTTAATAAGCATTAAAATAATGATTATTAAGACACCCCCCTACTTTTACTACTATCTTCTATAAACTTCTCGAATTATGTCTTTAAAAAAACACATCTAAGTTCCCCATAGTACTTCTATGAGCTTATAAACTAGTTATATCTCTTTCCAGAGCCAACTTGATATTTTCGTGAACTTAGCTTAGAGCTTAGTCTTTAGTATCATTTTGCATATGAACAACGCGTTGTGGGAATGGAATTTCAATATTGTGTTCGCGGAATGCAGCATCAATACTTAAGTTAATATCACTTTGAATATTAATTCGATTTTCGACATCTCTAACAAAACATCGTATCTCGAAATTTAACGAGCTATCTCCAAATGACATAAATAATACTCGTGTTGGATAAGCGTTATTATTGCTAATCACTTCGGGATTATCGTCAGCAATCTTCTGAAGTACTTGTATAACTTTATTTACATCAGAACCATAGGCTACACCAACTGCTGCTTTTAAACGACCGATGTTACTGCTAAGCATCCAGTTTGTAACTTGATTGGAAATCAATTCAGAGTTAGGAACGATAACATCAGCTTTGTCAAAAGTTTGAATGGTGGTAGAGCGGATGCTTATATCACGCACATATCCTTCCGTAGTACCAACGACAATCCAATCACCACGACGAATTGGTCGTTCAAATAGTAAAATTAAGCCTGATACAAAGTTGTTTACAATATTTTGTAAGCCAAAACCGATACCAACAGACAAAGCACCGGCGATAATGGCTAGATTTTGAAAGTTCATGCCTAAGATAAACAAAGCCCATAAAAAAGCAACGGCAACAACGACATATCCAACTAGAGTTTGAGTGGCATCCTTAGCCCCCGAACTTAAGTTACTATGTTTTAACCAACTCGCAATGAGTTTGTTTTTGATAAATGGCAGCATGCTGAGGGTCACAACCATTACCAATATAGCGAAGATAATATTAGCAATATCCAGCTGGATTGAGCCAATTTTCAAGCCATTTTGTAAAACTCCCATGAGTGATGATATATGTTGTTGTGGCCCTCCCCAGATAGTAATAAGTGCAGATATGGCAAAAAATAAAACGGCAAAAAATACTAACATTCGAAGCCATACTACGCCCGGAAAAGCGCGATCATCTTCAACGCTCATTAAATGTCTTACTTTAGCTTGCCAAGGTATTTTACCTTGATCTAAGCTATCAAATACCTCACTGCTGATACGTATCAACAAGAACATGATTAAGGCAGTAATCATTGACATTAATATGCCAAAAAAGACTAAGGATGAGAGGTTTCGATATCCTATAAATGCGGTAACTAACATTGCTGCCATGAATATCATGGGGATATATAAGTAAATACTTTTGCGAGATTTGTTTGATAGGCTCTTAATAATATATTGCAAAATTAAGATGAAGCTCACAGCCGAAATGACCATACAGCTAAACCAGATAAAGAATAATAAGGTTGAATTTGAAAAGCGACCTAATGACTGCTCATTTAGCATGAAGGCGATAGTACTGAAAATTATTGCAAAAAATACCAATACTAATAGTTTGAAACGAGGAACATCCATTTCTTTAGCCAATAATCTTCGAGGAAATAAAAGTCCTCTAAAAGTAGCAAAAGCTAGCGTTAGTAAAATTGTGAAACGCACAACGGGTAATAGAGAATCTTGTGGAGATTCAGAGAAACGAATGGCTATCCAAAGAAATAGTAAACCAATTAAAATCGGGGCTGTACGTTGTAAACCTCTTAAAACAGAAGTAAAAGTTGGGCTAGCATGTTGCTGTGGATCAATTTCATCGTTTGATTCTTTTCTTTTCCATATCCAACCAATTAATATCCCGAGAAAAGTAAATACATAATCTTTCCATGATAATGACGTTTTAAATATATCAAACAGCGAAGTGAAGGGTTTATCAGCATTTGCTTTATCTTTACTATCACTGTTAAGTAGAGTGGCTGTTGCTGAATAAACTGATGTTTCTCTGCTCAAAAGTTGTTTCTTCAAAAAATCTAAGCGTTTTTTATTTATCTCATCAGAAAACTCTTTGAGTTGAATTTTTGATAGGCTGCAACGTTTTAATTCGTTATCTACAGATTGTAATTGATCATTTAACTCTTTACGTTTGTTTTTTAAATCTCTATCTTCTTCACCTTTTGATTCCTCACCTAAGGGTTTAAGGTTTTCTTTTAGTGTCGCCAGAGTGTTTGAGTTTTTCGATATACATTCATCAAACTTAAGGTCTAATGCCGAAAATTCTTTTTGTTTAGCATCGATTAAATTTAATCTTTGAGCAAACTCATCTGTTTTTTTAATATCTGTTTCATAGTCGGTTTTGATTTTTTCAAAGGCTTTTTGTAAATCAATTGGGTCTTTAGCATCTTCACTGAAAGCATGAGCGCTAACTAACAAAATACTTAGAAGAAAAGTCCTTATAAGTAGTTTTATAAAAAAACTATAACTAGGTTGCAAGATGGATATCCCTATTTGTGTGATTTTGAAGGCTTGTTAAAGCCATTTCTTTTTTCTAAAGTAAAATAATAAACCTAAGCCTGTGACAATAAAAACAACCCAAAGTGCAGGATAACCATAACGCCACTTTAGCTCTGGCATGTATTCAAAGTTCATTCCATAAATTCCAGCAAGAAAAGTTAATGGGATAAATATGGCGGCAAATACAGTCAATACCTTCATTATTTCATTCATATTATTGCTCATATGAGTTTGATACATATCGAGAAGCCCATAAACCATGTCCCTTTGGAGCTCATTGGTTTCAGAAACACGTAATACATGGTCGTAAATATCTTTGAAGTAAATTTGGGTATTGTCACCAATCAAGTCACTACCGTTGCGTAATATTGATGCCAGTAGTTCCCTGAGTGGCGATACAGTCCGACGTATGAAAATTAATTCACGTTTGATTTTTTGTATCTTAATAAGAGTTGAATGATCAGGTTTATCTAATAATTCTTCCTCTGTTATATCGATAATTTCGTCAATTGCATCCTGCAAAATAAAGTTTTGGTCTACGATTATGTCTAAGATCACATAGGTTAAATAATCAGTTCCACCCAACCTTAAACGACTTTTGGATATTTTTAGCCTTTGATTAATAGGTGAAAATAAATCATCGTGTTTTTCACGGAAGGTAAATACGAAGTTTTGTAATAGTAAAATACTCACTTGTTCATAAATAATATCTGAGTCCTTTAATGATAAGTTTTTCAGGACGATATAATGATAGTCTTCAAATTCCTCAAGTTTAGGTCGTTGATTGGTGTTTAAAATATCTTCAAGTACCAATGGGTGGATGTTGAATTCTTTACCTATCTCCTTAATTAATTCAATATTCCTAAGTCCCTCAATATTTACCCAAGTTAGACAATCAGTTGGTTTATTTATGAGTATTTTGCTTAGTGACTTTGCTTCATAAGTCTCATGGTGATTTTTATTGTAATGAGTTACAGACATTAGCGGCTGTTGTTCGTGGATATCACCAATATGAATAAGGGAACCTGGCGACATGCCTGCCTTTTCAGTAAGTAGATTGGGTGTATTAGTCATATAAAACTCATGTTAGAAAGCACGAACGATCATTTGTGTTTAATTGATTCTAAGCAAAAAATCTTTTTGGGTAACTCTTTATTAAGCTA
>CALISP010000191.1 GCA_938041705.1 uncultured Cocleimonas sp.
CCTGATACAGGTGAGATGACTGATGATGTTCCTATGTGGGTCTATTGGTCATTGCAAGAAGGTACTTTGGGTGTAGATCCAAAACTACAGGTGACTAATGAAGGTAAATTACCGCCTGTGATTCATGTTGATACTGATGCACCACTTTATTCTGATGCTGATGGCTCATTGATCACTGATGAAATGTGGGGCATTTACTATAAACCTGATTTCCATTTCGGTGGGGTACAAGGTGGAGCAGCACCGTTTATTGTTGATAAGCATGCCGATACTGTTGCGGTTGATCCTTACGGACCAGAGTCACCAGAGTTTATCGTTGGCGCTGAATTCACCAATATGTGGGTTTCTGCATTAGCGCATTGTCAAAAACGCTTTGAAGGTACTATCCCATTATTTAAGGATGAGGCTTCAGGTGGTATTGGTGCGTTTACACCAGATAGTTTCCCGGTGTTTGATAAGGTTCGGGATAATTGCTACATGATCGCGGATTCAAATCATGGCTATAAAATGCTGGGAGTCGGTAAATTAGTCGCTGAAGATATTTGCGGTGATTCTAATGGTGAGAAGTCTGCATTACTAGAACCGTTCCGTTTTTCTCGTTACGCAGAAGGAAAATTACACCCTGTTTCTAATAGTCCTTTTCCATGGAGTTAAAGCTGTAAGAACAGAACATCCTAGTTTAAAAGTTAGTCAGTTAGTGACTTTGAAACTGGGCTTTAGTTGAGATTAATGTCTTAACGTTACTGGAGTGTTAATAATTGTCGTTTTGGCTGTATTGTGCAGTTGAAAAAACAAATAACATTCAACCATTAGGCCATAATAGTTACACAATTTGCATGGTTAACATACGCTACGACAAAACTTGTATTAGCAAATTTGTCGTTTAACAAAATAGTCGTTTAACAAATAGGAATAAATAAATGTCAACGCAAAACGAAAACCCATTATCGGATATTGAAATTGCCCGTAAAGCAGTAATGAGACCGATTCAAGATATGGCAGATATACTAGGTATTGATGAAGAGCACGTAATTACTTACGGTAAGCACCGTGCAAAAATTGATGGCGCTTATATTGATTCTATTTCAGACAGACCAAACGGCAAATTAATTCTAGTTGCAGGTATTACACCAACAGCGGCTGGCGAAGGTAAAACAACAACATCTGTTGGTCTTGGCGACGGCTTAACTCGCATTGGCAAGAAATCTACCATCTGTTTACGTGAGCCATCTTTAGGCCCATGTTTCGGTATGAAAGGTGGTGCTGCAGGTGGTGGTTACGCTCAGGTTGTTCCTATGGAGCAAATCAACTTGCATTTTAACGGTGACTTCCACGCAATTGGTGCGGCGCATAACCTACTTTCTGCAATGATTGATAACCACATTTACTGGGGCAACGACCTACAAATAGATGCACGTCGCATCGCTTGGGGTCGCGTTATGGATATGAACGACCGTTCATTACGTCAAATCACTGGAAGCTTAGGCGGACCAGGTAACGGTTTCCCACGCACTGACAAGTTCGACATCACTGTTGCTTCTGAAGTAATGGCTATTTTCTGTTTAGCTAACGATCTTAAAGATCTTGAAGAACGGTTAGGCAATATTGTTATTGGTACGACTCGTGATGGCGTTGAAATCTACGCTAGGCAAATCAAAGCTGTTGGCGCAATGACTGCTCTACTTAAAGATGCAATCATGCCTAACCTAGTTCAAACAATGGAAGGAACGCCTTGTTTCATCCATGGTGGTCCATTTGCGAACATCGCTCACGGTTGTAACTCTGTTATCGCGACTAAAACTGCACTTAAGCATGCTGATATCGTAATCACAGAAGCTGGTTTCGGTGCTGATTTGGGTGCTGAAAAGTTCTTAGACATCAAAATGCGTAAATCAGGTCTTAGACCAGATGGCGCAGTAATCGTTTGTACTCTGCGCGCACTTAAACTACACGGTGGAGCAGAGCAAGCAAACCTTAAAGAAGAAAGCACCGATGCTGTTGCAAAAGGTTTTGCTAACGTACGTCGTCATGTTGAAAACACACGTAAGTTTGGCATCCCAGTAATGGTTGCTCTTAACAGCTTTAGTGCAGATACTGACGCAGAACGAGCAATATTCTTCAAGATGTGTGAAGAAGCAGGAATTTCAGCTGTTGAGTCTGATCACTGGGCACGTGGTGGCGAAGGCGCTGAGAACTTAGCGAAAGAAGTCGTTAACATGCTAGAAACACAAGAGTCTAACTTCGACTTCTTGTATCAAGATGACATGCCTCTTTGGGACAAAGTTAAGACAATCGCAACTGAGCTTTATCATGCTGATGACATCATCGCTGATCAAAAAGTACGTAATCACTTTGACTTATTACAAGAAAAGTATGGAAACCTACCGGTTTGTATCGCAAAAACTCCTTTATCATTCACAACTGATCCATCAGTAAAAGGTGCTCCAACTGGTCACGTAATGCCTATTAGAGAGCTACGTTTATCTGCAGGTGCAGGATTCATAGTAGTAGTATGTGGTGATGTAATGACAATGCCTGGTTTACCTCGCGTACCAGCAGCAGAGAACATATACGTTCGTGAAGATGGTGAGATTGAAGGTTTATTCTAAACTTTAAATTTTATCTGTTTTTAATAAAAAAGCCGCTTCTATAGCGGCTTTTTTATGTGAGTAAATTAGCACTATTTAACGCTTTATCCTAAAAGCTGATACTTAAGTTCAGCTATAATGATTAGACTAAAATACGTTGCTCTTAGATAATCTTTTAATCAAATATCTTAATAATTTAGCTACTAAGTTCCGTCCACTTAGGGAACATTTTGGGATACTTTCACATCAAAGGAAAACTAAATAAAAATGATAGATTTCGATGTACTATCTAAAGTAATCATATTTTGGGTCATTTTCTATATTACTCCAGGTCCTGTTTGGGTCGCGGTAATGGAAGCTACACGCAAACTTCAGGCTGCGGATATTTGGCGCTTTTTTATCACTGTGTTTTTTCCAGTAAATATTACCATTCAATTTGTTCAAGCAATTGTTTGTGTAGTTTTCGTTAAATTTGTTTCAACATTCTTTTCACAAATTGGACTATTGTTTTATCTATTAGGCGGATTGTATATTCTATATCTCGCTTATAAAGCCTTTAAGAGCAAGCAATCCAACAGCGCGTTTGAACTGACTTATATAAACTTAGCTGTGATTATGTTGCTCTCACCTAAAATTTGGCTGTTATTTCCTTCAGGCGCAGTAATCGCAAATCAACTAAGCGAAAGTATCATTACTAATTCACTAATATTTGGAATTAGTATGCTAATAATTTCTAGCTTAATGTTCGTTTTATACGCCATCATAGGCAAAGTCGGGACGAAACTATTGGCTGATAATTTTTCGTATTTAGCTTCTGGATTATTACTATTTTTTGCTGTATTTTTATTTAATGAAGCCTTTACGATTGCTTTTTCGAATAGTTAAAGTTACTTATTTTTCAGATATAAAATAGCTATAGAAAGCCCCCCCCCCACTTTTAGGCCTTTTTACCTATACTCTCGTAACAATCATTAAATATTTTCAAGAGATCGGAGAACCTATGTCAAATCACAGCACTGAACCCCAAGATGCAAATCAACGTCGATCTGCAAAACCTGTCATTTGTTATGATGTTGACTCAACACCAGCATTCGATGAAGCATTTTACCAACAAGCTAAACAAGGAATGACTAAAGTCGCAGAAGTAATTGCTCCACCTAGAGATGCAGCAACTTTTAAAGTACCAGCAGGACATTTTTTTCGAATCGTGAGTGTTGATGGCCCACAAGTGGGGGATTTAAATTTATGGAATGATAACGATCTATCAGAAAAATTCTTCAGTGGTAAAACTAGACAATTACACGCTAGTCACGTAACAACTGGTGATCGTTTATGGAGTAATTTGCCTAATTTACGCCCCATGGCAACGATTACTGAAGATACTTTATCATGGTATGGCTGGGACGAAGATGGCGCTGGAGTCCATGATGTAATTGGCACTCGCTGTGATCCATACACCAATTATTTATTAAAAGAAGTCGATTACAATAATTGTTGTCACTCTAATCTAACACGCGCTTTAGCTAATGAAAAATCCATCACTACCGATCAAGCAGAACCTCATGTACATGACGTGTTGAATGTCTTTATGTGTACCGGTTTCAGTAAAGATACTTATCAGTATTTCATGAAAGCCAGTCCTGTTCGACC
>CALISP010000192.1 GCA_938041705.1 uncultured Cocleimonas sp.
TATTGAATCAAAGAACAATATGATAAAAAGTATTGTTCGTGAACATCACTGGTCACCAGAGCAAATAAGTAGTCTATTCCATGATGGGGTAGACTATTTTGGTTTAGAGTATTGGTATAATGATGTTAAAGAATACTCAGAGGAATTGAGGAAAAACAGTAATAAATAAACAATATGTCAGCTCTTACAATACCTTCTGTTTTTACAGCAGTAGATAAGTTTTCTAAGCCTTTGAGGTCTATGGAACGTAATGCTAATAGATTTCAAAAAAGTTTATCATTAGGTGTGTCATATGGAGAAAGAGGATTCAGAAAGTTAATGAATCCTTTGAATGCTGTAAATAACGCATTAGGTGGTTTTGGTGTGGCTATAGGTGGAGCATTATTAGTAAGAGGTGTAGGAAATATTATAAGTGTGTTCAAAGATTTTGAGCAAGCTAATGCCAATTTATCATCTGTTATGGCCAATGCTACTGGGCCAGAATTAAATTTACTACAAGAGGATGCTATTAGGCTTGGTTCAGTAACTGCAAAAAGTGCAACTCAAGTAGTAGGGCTACAAGAAGCCTTTGCAAGGCTTGGATTTGAGAGTAGTCAGATAATTAATATGACTCAGTCAACCATTGCTGGATCAATAGCAATGAATTCTGAATTATCAGATACTGCTGAGCTAATGGGGGCCATGGTTAAGACTTTCGACGATTTTTCTAGCGTTGATGCTCCTACTATTATGGATCAGATGGTTGCTTCAACTCAGAAATCAGCTTTAAGTTTTGAGAAATTACAGACCGCTTTGCCAATTGTTTCTGGTGCTGCCAATGCTGCTGGGGTTCCATTTACTACACTTTTATCATTACTAGGTAAGCTTTCTGATGCAGGTATAGATGCAAGTAGTTCTTCAACTGCATTAAGAAATATATTTTTAGATAGTGCTTCAAAAGGTCATTCATATGAGCAGATATTAGATACTATTTCTAAGAGCCAAAATAAACTAACAGTAGCAAATGATGCTTTTGGTAAGCGTGGAGCTGTTTCTGCCACTATATTAGCTAATTTAAGCAAAGAAACTGCTTTGCTTGATGGTCAATTGCAAAATGTTCAAGGAACAGCAGAAACCGCTGCAGCAAAGCAGTTAGATACTTTGAATGGATCCTTAACACTTTTAAGCAGTGCTTATGAGGGCTTTGTTTTGTCAATGGAGAGAGGTGATGGTGTTTTAGGTACTTCTTTGAAAACAATTGTACAAGTGGCTACAGAAATGCTAAATCTTGCGTCCGGAACAGTTAACTACGTAGGTGTTTTGTCTGAGCAACAACAAAGAGTAAGAACGTTAGCCGTAGAAACTTTCAAGTGGTTGAAAATAATAGGCTGGATTATTACTGCTATTGTGGCATTTAAAGTAGCATTAGTTGCTACTGGAGTAGTTTTAGGAGCTTATAATATTGCCCTGGGTATTATGGGAGCTTTAACTGGTGTTTCGTCTATAGCAATAGGATCAAGTACCTTGGCTTTGAACGCATACAAAGTAGCTCTTTTTATTACAACGATAGCTACTAAAGCATGGGCCATAGCTCTAAATTTAGGCATATGGCCACTCACACTAATAGCATTAGGAATTGCAGCAACAATTGCATTGATCACTGTAATTGTTAAAAAGTGGGATGAATGGGGAGCAGCATTGACATTATTTATGGGGCCTTTAGGGTTTGTGATTAGTTTAGTTCAGTCTTTTAGACGTAACTGGGATATGATCAAAGAATCATTTAAAACAGGCGGTATTTTGGCAGGGTTTAGAGCTATTGGGGTTACTATACTAGATGCTATATTGATGCCATTACAACAAGTATTCGAATTATTGGCAAAGGTTCCGGGCATGAGTGGTATTGCAAACGGTGCCATATCAAAAATACTGGCAGTAAGAGAGGGTATTGGTGTTAATACTGGTGATACAGGTGTAGAACAAACACCTGTAATAAATACAGAGGTTGCTAAACAGGAAAGCTTACAAAGAACAATATCTGAGCAGAAACAAAATGTTGCAATTGATATAAACGACAGTACTGGTAGAGCGTCTGTTGAATCAGACAACGATTTTGTTCCAGTTAATTTATCATCTACATTTGGATCATTAAACTTTGGGAGTTAATGGATTTAGAACTTAAAGAAACGGGTAACGGTGGAGATTTAATTAAAGGTGTTAGAGATCTTAATGTTATTAATGGATTTCAAAACATGGTTTACTTAGCTATGTTTGGAGGAAACCCTGGGCATATCACCCAAGTAAGTAGACCAGATAATACACAAGATTTTTCATGGTGGGGTAATAACCTTTTTTTTAGGGAGGATTTAGAGTTTCAGTTTAATTCATTAACAGAGAATACATTGATGAATGTTTCTTTGAACAGTTCTGGTGCATCGGCTATTGAACAAGCAGTAGTAAAGGATTTAGAATTCATGAAAAAATTTTCTGATATATCTATATCAGTTTCTATAATTTCTGATGATAAAGTAGAAATATCTGTATTTGTAAATCAACCAGATAATGATCAAGCAAAAGAGTTTGTCTTTTTTTGGGACTCTACAAAAAAAGAATTAGAAAATGAAGGCACCACACTTTTATTAAATGATGTAGCTTTGTTGCCTCCTGTAAATTTAATACAGGTTAGTATAACAGGCACAAGTGCGTTAATATCGGCTACTTCTCAAAGTGGAGGTCTTGAAAATGGGTTCGAGTGGCAAGCAAGTGAAACTGCGGACTTTTCTAATATTGTTAGTTCAGGCACATCTCCTTCAGGAGCTTCTAATCCTGAGTTTAATTTTACAGGGTTAGAATCAGGTGTAATACATTACGCTAGAGCTAGGGCGTCAGGCGTAATACCTAGTGCTTGGAGCGATACACTTGAGTTTGTTACAGACTATAACTTTGGGTTGGCATTATATTTCGACGGGATAGATGATGAGGTCACTATAAGTAGCAGCCTTGGGGCTGTTACAATACAAAATGAATTTACTATTTCGTTGTGGTTCAATTTCCAATCGCAAGAGCAATCTAACAGATATATATTTAGGTCTAGGCACGGCACTAACGGAGCTTTAAACGTTGGGGTTAATATTCCATCTACAACGGGGTTTCCCGGACTTACACCACCCGAACCGTTGAAAAACACTATATCGGTAGGGTATTCCAATGGCCAAGGAGGCTCGTTTAATAGAGGCTTCTTAAGTAAGGTAATGGACTTAGATAATGATTGGCATAATTTGATTTTTTCACGTAGAATAGACCCTAACGACCCGTCGTCGTATGTGTTAACATTGTACATAGATGGTGTAGAGGAGATTACAGAAATTCAAGTTTACGATAGGTTCCCATCACAACTAGCGTCTAATACGTTTATAGGGTCCGAAAGAGGGGCTGCGAACACTTATTTTGGGGGTGTACTAGATGAAGTCTGTATTTCAGAGGAGTTTATAACAGGTAGTCAGGCAATGCATATTTATAACGATAAAAAAGGCAGTGCATATTTCAAAAACAGTAGTAGTCTAATCGCTTTTTGGGATTTTAATTCAGTCGGAGCTGTGGGGGCTGGTAATAATACTGGTATATCTAGCAACATACTAGATTTAAGCGGTAACGGACACGATGGAACTATGAATAATTTTGCAAAAATAGGAGTGATATCTAACTGGGTGGATCATAATTAATAAAAACAATGAGAGTAATTAGAAATTATAGCGAAAATCAAGCACTAGAGTTGTTAAACGACTTAACTAGCAGGCTAGGACAAGTGTACATACCTGATTCTGGTATAATAAAGCATTATATATACTGGTATATACCTATAGTGGAAGGGTATGAGTATTTATTCTCTAAAGGTGTGTTACGTAGAGAGGTTGATTTAGATTTAGATAAGTTCGTTTTAACAGGCAACCCAAATGTTGACACCAACTTTAATTTAGGTGTGGATATACAGTCAAACAGTATTGATATATCAGGAAACAATCTTACCTCATTAGTAGTGGATACGGAACTAACAAACTTAGTGAACAACTTCTCTAATTTTAATGGCACGGATCAAGTATTCGTTAATATAGGGGGTGACAACGATTACCCATTATACGCTAATAACACACCAAGTCAATCCGTATTAGATAGCGTTAATACACTAGCAACTACGACAGGTTTACATGTGTCTTATTGGGATGGTGCAAAGCAAGTTTCTATACCTAATGCTAGGATAGAAATAACCACTAACAATGATTATGAGATACAAGAAGTTAATATACTAGACTCTAGTATTATATCTCTGGATGAAGTAACTGAAAATGAAAACGCATTTTATGTAAGCAAAGCTACGTTTGAGGCATTTGCAGTGTTAATGAACGGGCAAAGATACGCTGAATCATCGTTTAAGGTGTGTGTAGTGTTTAATGACAATCTTACGATTAAAGAGGTTTACTCGAGGCCAGAACAAGGAACGGAAATAAGCCTGAATGGCTACAATCTAGCGTATGCACCGCTTGA
>CALISP010000193.1 GCA_938041705.1 uncultured Cocleimonas sp.
CCATGATTTGTGGTTAGAGTTTGATGCGCTTACTAGCATTCAAGGTACCGAAACCAAACTTTCGCATTTATGTGCCTTAGTATTGCAATATCACCAAGAACAGCAAACCTATGGTTTAAAACTACCTGATAAGACAATTCAACCTGCTAGTGGCGATGCACATAAAAATACTTGTTTGATGGCCTTAGCGCTTTTTGGTGAAGTAATTGTTGATGTTGCAGGAAAAGAGACTGCCAATCAAACTCTCAATAAAGTCCTGAATGCAGCCCAGAATCAAGGTCATAATAAAACACAGCAGGCGGTAACTTAAGTTGTTTACCAAAGGCTTCCCGCAAGACAGATTAATAACTTACTCTGGAATGTTGTGGTTATTGGCAGCACAAATCATAGTGATGTTGCCACTCATGTTTTATTTACCAATATGGTTATTACCCGTGTTGATTTTCTCTGCTGCTTGGCGAATACGTGTGATGCTGGGTAAGGCTAAACAACCTGGCATAGTCACCAAAATCATCCTTGGTATAGTTGGCCTAGGCGCATTAAAGCTAAGTGGATTGCCCTTGGTGTCGTTAGAAATGACAGCATCGTTGCTTATACTTGGATTTGCCTACAAGTCCTTAGAAGTCATTCAACGACGCGATAGTATGGTAGTTATACTGACTGGTTTCGTACTAATTGGTGTATTGTTTTTATATTCACAATCCATATTAATAACACTCTACAGTTTTGTTTCAGTTGTTGTATTAACCGCAGCAATGATAGCAATTCAACAAACTGGCAATCAGAATAACGCGAAAACTGTTAGAAGTAATAAAGGCTCATTGAAATCTGGAATTTTTTCAAATGTGCGTTTGGCATCTGGGATGTTATTACTGTGCTTACCTTTAATGGTTTTATTCTTCCTCTTCGCCCCCAGATTTCAACCTTTTTGGACGGTACCCACTGCGGGCGGCCATGCAAAAACAGGGATTTCAGATAGCATGTCACCCGGTGACATCGCTAATCTAAGCCAATCTGATGAACTAGCTTTCAGTGTTAACTTTAAAGGAAAGCGCCCTAAGCAAAGTGATTTGTATTGGCGAGGTTTAGTATTACAACACTTTGATGGAGTGAAATGGACACAAGAAGATCCTGAAATGACCCCGAGACTGATGGGCAAACCACTTTTTTCTCAGTTAAAAGCACCCACTACAAAAGTAGAGAAAAAGGGAGAGGCAATCGATTACAGCATTATCTATCAAAAAACAGGACAACCATGGATGTTTGCGTTGAACCCAGTATTAGATATAAAAGGCCAAGCTTTCTATGGACCTAATTTTCGAGTTGTAGCAAAAACAGATATAATCGAACCTGTATTAGTACAATTCAGTAGTTACCCAGACACAATAAAAGAACCGGAATTAGATCCTGCTACACGCATAATTAATCTGCAATTACCTGAAAGTGAAAACCCTAAAAGTCGTTTATTAGCTGAACAACTATTAGCCTCATCTTCATCCAAAGAAGAATATATCCAACGTGTGTTAAATCGTTTTCGTGAAAAACAATATTTTTACACTTTACGCCCGCCATTGTTAGGTGAAAAAAACACCATTGATGGTTTCTTAATAGACAGCTTAAAAGGTTTTTGCGCTCACTATGCTGGTAGTTTTGTTTTTATGATGCGCGCAGCAGGTATTCCTGCACGTGTTGTTTCAGGCTATCAAGGTGGAGAATGGAATGAGAAAGGTCAATTTCTAGCAGTACATCAATTCGATGCACATGCATGGACTGAAGTTTGGCTAGCTGGCAAAGGATGGCAACGTTTTGATCCTACAGCGATGGTTGCTCCTCAACGCATTGAACAGAACCTTCAAGCAGCAATGCAAGAAGAAGGCAGCTTTTTAGAAGGCCAAATACTGTCTTTAAACAAGTTTAAATGGTTAAGTGGCTTACGCCAACAATTCGACTCGCTGCAATATGGTTGGCAACGCTTTGTGTTAAATTTTGATAGTGAAACACAGCAGAGTTTTCTTAAGAAAGTCTTTGGTGAAATGAGCATTCGTAAAACAATGTTTATCGTAGGAGGCTTTTTTGGAGGTATTATTTTACTTTGGGTTGGCTTTTTAGGGTTGGCCAGAAAACGTATCAATGAAGCACCCGAACACCAGCTTTATAGACGCTTTTGTGCTCTGTTAGAAAAGAAAGGAATTACCCGTGAGATTTCACAAACACCTGAAGTCTTTAGTAAATTCGCAGCAGAAAAACTACCAGACTTTGCATTGGCAATAGAGGAATTTACGCAGAGTTATGCATCGCTTTGTTACAACCCAACAGCTGCTGCAAAACAAGATTTTTATTTGGATAAGATGAAATCTGTATTAAAAGGAATGAAATGACCTGTGATTTTTTAAGTTATTATTATAGAACTTGTTTACTGAATCCCTAACTCACATTGATACTCAGTAACTCTATTATTAACTTTCTTTAAATTACTAAAAAATATTCTATGATAAAATATGTCGTGTTTTTCTACTGTTCTTAAATATTGGATAGAGAATTCTCTCTTCCCGATCGATTCTATCTTGTAATATTTGGCCGATAACTTCTAACTCTATTATAAACATTTCGCTATTTTTTTTGTTTACTGGAATAAATGGATTGTGTGAAAAGAAAGAAAAAATTGTAATTGAGATGTCTTTAATTTCTAAAACGTATTTAGTAATTATTTTTTCTTCAACGCGACTTTGTCTCTTAGCTAAGATTTTCAAATAACCATTAATTAATTGATCTTCAACGTGAATATGTTTGGTAAATGCAGTGAGTAAATCAACCAATAACAATTGCAAGTTTATGAAGTTTCCATCTTTGGCGGTTTGAAGTACTTTATTATAAGTATTTATCATAACTTGATGGTTTTCTTCTAACACATTGATAAGACTAACATCATAGTCAGGCAGCGCGCCATCAGACTTTTCCAAGTCTTGTCTTAAATTTTGTTTACCTGAATACAACTTAGTATTTAATTCTAAAGAGTGCATCTAATATTCCTATGGGGCTTATTTTTATTTTTTAATATTTATAAAAGGAGTTAATCCCTCTATTACTTATTATATTATAACAGTCTGAAAGAAATCAAGCAATTAAATTGCATACAATATTTAAATTGCGTAACTTTATTACAATAGGCCTAACTGATGCTAATCGTAATCAATTTTAAATTATTATGTTCAAACTTATTAAAACTCTCTGCCAATACTATTAAGGCGCCTCTAAAACAAACTACAACTCGTATAAATTAAATCAACTTAATATTGGAGTGTATCTTGAGACTAAACACAGTCGTTCTTCCACTTATTTTAATCTTCTCCTTTCAAACAATATCTGCATTAGAAGCCGACAAGACACTTAATATTGGAGGTGCAAAGATTGATATTTTCTTTTCACCAGGGGTCGCAGAAAAAGACTATAAACTTGATCGTGAACAGGTCTTAGCATGGGTAAAACGATCTGCCATAGGTGTTACAAAATACTTTAAGCGTTTTCCAGTAAAATCTTTGAAACTATCTATTACCGATGGTGCAAACAATAGAGTTAATGGCACTGCCTACCATGGTTTAGAACCTCTAATTACTATCAATCTCCGCCCTTCTTTTACTGAAGCTACCTTAGTAAAAGATTGGGTGATGGTGCATGAAATGGTACATCTATCCTTTCCGCCAGTGCATCGTCGACACACTTGGTTACTTGAAGGCTTAGCCACCTATGTAGAGCCGATTGTTAGAGTTCGCTCTGGTTTATTATCAGAAGACAAAGCGTGGGAATGGTTGATTAAAGGAGCACCACAAGGACTTCCCGAATCAGGAAACCAAGGTTTAGATAACACCCCAACATGGGGACAACGTTATTGGGGCGGAGCAATTTTCTTTTTGGTCGCGGATATACGTATTCATCAACAAAGTAATAATAAATTCGGAATTGAACACGCCTTGCGAGCAATTCAACGCAATGGTGGCAGTATGCAATTAGAAAAAAACTGGGAAGTAGTTAAAGCTCTAAGTATTGGTGATAAGGCCACGGGTACGAAAGTGTTGGTCACGTTGTATAACGAAATGAAAGATAAGGCCGTGATGACTGATTTAAACGCAATTTGGAAAGACTTAGGCGTGAGTTATAGAAAAAAACAGATTAACTATAATGATTCTGCTAAATCGGCGGATTTGCGCCATTCACTTATGAACCAATAAGTGGGAGGCTTAAAGGATACATCCTATTTATAAATGACATTAAATTTTTGTCTGCTAACAATGTGATGAAGACTAATGAAAAGCAAAAGATTTAGTCATTAAAATTTGCTTAAATACAATTAAGAGATAAACAAAACCACTAAAGCGATTATTGCGGGCAAACCCTGAACCAATAGAATTGATTTCTTAACGGTAAAACAACCATAGATTGCGGCAATAATTACACATAACAAAAAGAACACTTGAATCTGAAATCCAACTGCTAGATTGTTATGGAATAACCCCCAAAGTAGGCCTGCCGCCAAAAAGCCATTATAAAGACCTTGATTGGCCGCCATAGCTTTAGTTTGTTCAGCAAGATCAACTGTTAAACCAAAAATCTTTCGTGTACGTGGTTTAGTCCATAAAAACATCTCTAAAATCAAAATATAGATATGTTCAATTGCAACCAAGCCAACCAACACTATCGCTAGAGTATCCATATAAAACCTTTAATTTGAAGTGACTATTTAGAATCTAATCCAGATCAAATCTGAACATCGTATTTTTATTAGTTAAACATTATATTCTTTATAGTATAGAGAAATAAAAAGCCCCCCCCTACTTTATAACTAATTTATTTAAAAACAGCCTAAAAGTCGGGGTGTCTATTCGATCACTATTTAACTGCCTATCAGCAGCGCGTTTTCAAAACTGCATTAACGCATCACAAATGGATTCGCCATTGGTTGATCCGAAGTATTTATCCAGGTTGTTTTAGTACAGGTGTAATCGAGGACGGCATCGATACCAGCTTCGCGCCCATAACCAGATTCGTTATATCCACCAAATGGCGCCATAGGCGAGATTGCCCGATAGGTGTTTACCCAGCAAATTCCTGCTTTTAGCTTCTTAGAAACACGATGAGCACGTGCTAAATTTTGTGTGAATATACCTGAGCCTAAACCGAATACACTGTCATTTGCCATCGCGATCACTTCAGCTTCAGTATCAAAAGGTACAATCGACATAACTGGTCCAAACATCTCAACTTTTAAAGTTTCGATTTTATCATTTGGGCATTCAACCAACGTCGGATTAAAATAGTTGCCATTCGCCATGTTTTCAGACAATCCTTCAGGACGACTGCCACCGAAAGCAATTGTGGCTCCCTGAGATTTTGCTGTCGCTAAAGTTTTTTCGATCAATTCTACTTGCGCCACAGTACATAATGGGCCGACGTGGCTATTTGCATTTAAAGGATCACCCACAACAATTGAAGCGGCTTTTTCTTTAATCTTAGCAACCAG
>CALISP010000194.1 GCA_938041705.1 uncultured Cocleimonas sp.
AAGTTTCTAGTTTGAATGTATCAGTCGCTACGGGCGTTTGCCTGTATGAAGTGGTAAGACAAAGACAGGCATAAAAAAACCTCCCTAAGGAGGTTTTCTATTTGTTTAAAGCTTGAAACTAACCTTATGGTACTAACTCTAAGGTAATGAAGGCGTTGGCAAGTCTTCAAAAATATCGATCAGTTTAAAAAAGATTCTGAATGGAAAATCAGGAAAACCATCTCCAGATGATTGCAGTAAATTCACGGGCGAAGGTATATTAAATACTAAATCGTTAGACGTATTAAACGCAACATTCACAAAACCGGAATCTTCAGATTGGTATTCCTTAGAATCATTTGCAAGATTAATTATCGATGCCGCAATAAGTAAAAACTTACCTGCTGGATCACTATTTTGGCGCGTTACAAGTTCTTCAAATGAAGATACTAAGGTATAAATACCTGGACCTTTATCATCAAACTGTAAGGTTACAACCGAAGTTACAATCTCGTTATCGCTGTTTAAGCCCAAACTAGTCGAAGTAAGAGAGTCGTATCCAAGAAAGTTGTTTTTAGATGCTTTACTTGCAACAAACCGTAAACCATTTAATTCCCAGCCTGGTCGATCTGATGTATCAACGATAGTATCAATAATAGTATTTACTGCAGAACTTCCACCACCACATGAGCTCAATAACGCAGCAAATATAAAGGTAATGAAAACTAACAGAGGTTTTTTAAAAAAAGTGGTACGCATAAGACCGGTTCCCAAAAAATTAATGTAAAATCAACGATAAATAGAATACTACTAGCAGCCATTTCTTTTCGGCCAAAAACAGTTAATATTCTCTTATATAAAGACACCCCCCCACTTTTGGCATGTTTTTAAGTAAATTCAAAAACATATCATTGGATGATGTTGTATTAATAAGTCGAAGCTTGATTACAAAATGTTCACTTCAAGCTTAAATTTATAGCATATTCTTTTAGTGCTAATAAATACCCAATTAAAGAGTTACCGTATGATCACCTTATACCAATTCCAATCTTGTCCTTTTTGCAGCAAAGTGCGCTCTTTGCTTAATCATATCGAAGAACCCTTTGAGATAGTTGAAGTATCGCCTCTAGGAATGAAAGAGTTAGACTTCACTGATCACAAAAAAGTCCCAGTGTTAAGAGATAATGACACCGTCATAACTGAATCAGCCAAAATTATCGATTATGTAAATAAGCATTATGCAAAGTTTCCCGCCGATGACAACACAAAAAAGTGGACCGATTGGATTGATAACACGCTAGTACATTACATTACCCCACTAGTACATTCCGATTTCAAAACCTCACGCAAAAACTTCAACCACATTATTAAAGCAGGTCAATACGGCAGGTTAAAAACAAGAATAATGCGATTTGCGGGAGCACGAGTGATGCCTAGAGTGGCGAAGAAATTACAAACCAAATACAACATCAAAGACCCCCAAGCTGAATACCTAAACGCGATCGATCATTGGTCAAATAATGGCCTGGATGGAAAAATATTCTTTGGCGGCGATGCACCAAACTTTGTTGATTGTAGTGTATTTGGAGTTTTGAATTCCTGTCACGAACTAGGTCCAGTAAAAATGGCGATGCAACAAAATATAGCTTTTGCAGATTGGTATAATCGTTGTATGACGACAATGTCTAAGTAGCTATGTCAAAGTAACTAGTCTATATAAATACATCCAAACAACTTTTTTAAATAATATTGCATAATATCCTTCACTAAAAGATTAAAGAGGAAAACTAATGAATACAACTCAACATTACATCAATGGTCAATGGACAGACTCTCAAGGTGGCAAGCCCTTTGATGTCATTAATCCCTCTACTGAAGAAGTTGCTGCAACGATTACTTTAGGTACTGAAGCCGATACTAATGCGGCAATTGCAGCTGCTAAAGCTGCTTTCGACAGTTGGAGTATGACTACTAAAGAAGAACGTCTAGGCTACCTAAATGCCTTAGTTGAGCAGTATAAAAATCGCAGTGAAGAAATGGCACAAGCAATGTCTACTGAAATGGGAGCACCTATCTCATTGTCACAAACTTCACAAACGGGCGCTGGTCTAGGTCATCTCAAAACGACTATTCGTGAGTTAGAGAATTTCGAATTTGAGGAACACTTAAATGACAATGCACCAAATGATCGCATTCACTACGAAGCAATCGGCGTTTGTGGATTAATCACACCATGGAATTGGCCCATGAATCAGGTCATTCTAAAAGTTGCCAATGCGTTAGCAGCAGGTTGTACATGTATACTAAAACCTTCAGAAATTTCACCACTTTCATCACTGTTACTTGCCGAAATGATTGATGCTGCTGGTTTCCCTGCAGGAGTATTCAATCTTGTGAATGGTGATGGCCCTGGCGTAGGAAGCACCTTATCTTCACATCCTGATATCGACATGGTGTCGTTTACCGGTTCAACACGTGCTGGAATACTGATTAGTAAAGCCGCGGCTGATACAGTAAAACGAGTCAGTTTAGAGCTAGGTGGTAAAGGCGCAAATATCATCTTTGCTGATGCCGATGAAAAGGCTGTAGTTCGTGGTGTTCGCCACTGTTTTCAAAATACAGGACAGTCTTGTAATGCACCAACCCGCATGATTGTCGAAAGAAGTATTTATGACCAAGCAGTACAGACAGCCATCGACACTACTCATCAAACCACAGTAGGTTTAGCGAGTGAAGAAGGACGACATATTGGTCCTGTCGTTAGTCAAATGCAATATGACAAGATTCAAGAACTGATTCAGGTAGGCATTGACGAAGGGGCTAGATTAGTTGCAGGTGGTACTGGCAAACCTGAAGGCTTTGAAAAGGGTTATTTTGTAAAGCCAACTGTATTTGCTGATGTGAATAACCAAATGGTCATTGCACGCGAAGAAGTTTTCGGCCCAGTACTTACTATCATTCCGTTTGATACAGAAGAAGAAGCTGTTGCGATCGCAAATGACACGCCTTATGGACTAACAAATTATCTACAAACCAGTGACAAAGAACGCATTCAGCGAGTAGCTCGAAAATTACGCTCGGGCATGGTAGAAATTAACGGACAATCCCGCAGCTCAGGTTCCCCATTCGGCGGTTATAAGCAATCAGGTAACGGACGCGAAGGTGGCGTTTGGGGACTTGAAGACTTCTTAGAAGTTAAAGCAATTGGAGGTTGGGAAGCTTAAACCTCCCTACCTCAAGCTGTTTAGAAGACACCTCCTTACTTTTGGGTACTTTTATAGACATACTTTTCGATTAGCCTCGCTGAGGCTCAATTGAATTTTTTGTTTCTCTGATTATTTGTATTGAATCAAAGGAAAATGAGAATTTAGTTCATGAATAACACTGAGGAAAAACATTGATTACTTGTTACATACGTTATGTCATCGACCCAAAAAAAATTAATGAATTTGAGCATTATGCGAAACTCTGGATTCCTCTAGTGGCAAAATTTGGGGGTACGCATCATGGTTATTTTTTACCTTCTGAAGGAGCTAGTAATATAGCTTTAGCTTTGTTTACATTCCCAAGCTTAACTGAATATGATAAATATCGTTTAGACTCTTTTAAGGACAAAGAGTGTTTAGAAGCTTTTGATTATGCAAAACAAACAGATTGTGTTCTAAGTTATGAACGCAGTTTCTTCAGGCCTGTGTTTAAATAAAGAAACACAATAAATTATTTCATCGTAGCCTCACTTCTCTTATCATTTTGGACAAGACGTTATAAAACACAGGAGCTTATTATCTTTAATCGATACTCAAAAAAAATTACTCAATTTGTTAAGGCTGAATTAGATCATGCAACTAGTGCGAGAAAATCTGAACATCCAGAGCTTGAATTTCAGCATTTAGAAAATGCTCATGTGATAGGTCAAGAATCTACTTACTGGCATGTAAAAGTGCACGTACTAATGTTGTATTGGGCTCTACGTAACGTAAAATTAAAAGAGATCTTTGGACAAGTATTACGTATCGTCGGTGCAGCAACTAAAACTGTTTTTGGATTTGTACCTCAGGGCAATACAGGTGGGGCAAATGTTAGTCCATTCAAGGTGATGCCTTTTAAACCTGAACATCAACTTATTATTGATACTGCAAAGGCCGATGGATAAATTTAGATACATCTAACTTTTGTAATAAATGGGTTTCACACTTTCAAAGCTTAATAAGTTAATTGAGAAAAAGACAATAACTAAAGGAGAGTGGAGTCTTTATTAAAATTTCGCTCTAATACTCTAATAAAAAAGACACCCCCCTACTTTTCATACTTTTTAATCATATATGTAAATATTTACTCGTTATTCACTATAATTAATTCATCTCTTTTCTCTAAGGAAACTCTTCAATGTATTATCAAACGATTGTCTCTGCTGGAATTTTATCTAAAAAAATTGAAGAACCCGAGAATGAAAATTGGGTTATTTTAGATTGCCGTGACTCTTTGATGGATAAAGAATTTGGTTATAAGTCCTACCTTGAAGGTCATATCCCCAGCGCAAGTTATTGTTATTTATATGATGATTTCTCATCACCTATAACGCCTACTACTGGCCGTCACCCTTTACCTGATATGGAGAAACTCTCCGAAAAGCTGGGCAACTGGGGAATAGGTAAAGATACTCAAGTTGTAGTTTACGATCACATGAGTGGCGCTTTTGCAGGTCGAATGTGGTGGCAGTTGCGTAGTTTAGGTCATCAGAATGTGGCAGTTTTAGATGGTGGTTTAAAGTATTGGTTAGCGCAGAATTTACCTTTAAGTACTGATATACCTGATGTTGTTAGCAAACAATTCAATGGCATTTTTGATTCAAATCAATTGATTACGGTTGAGCAAGTTGAATCGAATCTAGAAGATAATAATAGTGAGTCGAGCTTCAGTTTGCTTGATGCGCGTGCAGCCCCAAGATATCGTGGTGAAGTAGAACCAATCGATCCTATTTCAGGCCATGTGCCTGATGCATTAAATCGTGATTTTTCAGCGAATCTAGATGAGCAAGGTTTGTTTTTATCGGCTTCTAATTTAAAAGAACAATTCCAACCCATAGTTGAACAAGCCAATAATCAACACATCGTACATATGTGTGGTTCAGGCGTTACTGCTTGCCATAATATGTTAGCGATGGAGATTGCCGGTTTATCGGGTTCTCAGCTTTATCTTGGGTCGTGGAGTCAATGGATTACTGATCCATCTCGAACCATTGCTACAGGATAAAAACAGCCTCACATCTTAGCTTGTTGTTCAAAGAATGATGCCCCAGTAGGAACTTCTGGAAATGCCATATCGTATTCGCTACAGCGCACACGAGAGGTAAATTCACCTCGTACAATTTCTTCCATGTATTTACTTGGAATATGATTCACTTGAAGTGGATAAGAATCTTCGGCTACGTATTCACATATAAACAAGGTACGTGCTTTATCTGATAAATTTGGCCCTGACCCATGCAATACGCTGGAATGCATTAAACAGGCAGACCCCGCTTTACCAAAGCAAGGTACCGATTGCGTTTTCTTTTCTGCCATAACTTCAGGTGCAACAGCACCTGTATAAACTCCATTATGCCAATGCTCATAAAGTGGGCCTTTATGTGTTCCCGGTATGAGTTCTAATGGGCCATTTTCTGGGGTGAGATCATCTAAAAAAAACAGTACCGTTATCATGTCGTCATTGGTACGTGGTTCAAACAAAAAGTCTTGATGAAATTTTACCTGTGTTGCTGCCCCTGGCTGTTTTGAATTTATTTTCGAATTATTGAATTTGAGGTTAGGGCCTAGTAAGTCTTCAACCGCATCAAGCGCAGGATTATTACGCATAACTTGAAGGTAAAGTTTTGATATTTCGATTGGTGAAGCTATGCGTCGAAGCGCAGGATGTGTCGCACTATGGCCAGGCTCGACATCAAAGCGTGGACGATTATCGTAGGTATTACCATAAGCTTTAGTGTGTTCACGACTCTCTTCTTTCCATTGGTCAAATTCAGCTTTTAGTTTCACTAAGACATCTGCATCGATTGCATTTTCTAGAAACATATAACCGTCACGATTAAATTGATCAATTTTTTCAGATGATAATTTAGGCATGTGTTTTAACCTCATTAAAGTAATCTACTATCCTTAAGTTAGTACAAAATAAGTTAAAAAGACACCTCCCTACTTTTAAGTGCTTTTTATATCCTACAATCTTTAAAGCTAACTAAGTAATATTACTAATTACAATGAACGCAACTCCATTGTTATAGTTGCTAACATTAGCTGACAATTCAGCTTTCACTTGCTATATAAATATTAAAAAATCACAAGGAGAATTACGGTATGACCAAACGAGTTGCAATTATTGGCGCAGGCCCATCAGGGCTAGCGCAAATGCGAGCTTTCCAATCATCAGCTCAAAAAGGTGAAGAAATCCCAGAAATAGTGTGTTTTGAGAAACAAGAAAATTGGGGCGGACTATGGAACTATAATTGGCGTACTGGGCTTGATCAATATGGTGAGCCTGTTCATGGTTCTATGTACCGTTACCTTTGGTCAAACGGACCAAAAGAAGGACTAGAATTTGCAGACTATTCCTTTGAAGAACATTTTGGTAAGCAAATTGCTTCTTATCCTCCGCGTGCAGTGTTGTTTGATTACATCATTGGCAGAGTAGAAAAAGCAAATATTCGCGATTGGATACGTTTTAATTCTCCTGTACGAAACGTACAACATGACCCAGAAACAAAGAAATTCACAGTAACGGCTCACGACCAAGTTAAAGATTCAACTTACAGTGAAGAATTTGATCATGTGATTGTCGCTTCTGGTCATTTCTCTACCCCTAATGTCCCTCATTATGAAGGCTTTGAAGATTTCAATGGTCGTATACTCCATGCTCATGACTTCCGTGAAGCGCGTGAATTTAAAGGTCTAGATGTACTTTTATTAGGTACTAGTTATTCTGCAGAAGACATCGGATCACAATGTTGGAAGTATGGCGCTAAGTCGTTAACCGTTGCACATAGAACTGCTCCTATGGGATTCAATTGGCCTGATAATTGGTCAGAAGTACCTGCACTTAAAAAAGTAGACGGTAATACCGCTTACTTTATTGATGGTACTGAGAAAGAAGTCGATGCGATTATTCTTTGTACTGGTTATAAACACTTCTTTAACTTCTTACCAGATGATTTGCGCCTTAAAACGACCAATCGTTTAGCTGCTGCAGATCTGTATAAAGGTGTGGCGTATGTGCACAATCCAGATTTATTCTATCTGGGTATGCAAGATCAGTGGTTCACGTTTAATATGTTCGATGCCCAAGCATGGTACGTAAGAGATGCGATCATGGGTAAAATTGAAATCCCACAAGATAAAGCAGCTTTAATAGCCGACGTTGATCAACGTGTTGCAGCAGAAGATGCGGGTGCTGACGACTATGCTGCCATTCAATATCAAGGTGATTACATCAAAGAACTAATTGATGAAACAGATTATCCTAGCTTTGATGTTCAAGGTGCTTGCGATGCATTCTATGAATGGAAAGGTAACAAGAAGAAAGGCATCATGACTTTTAGAGATCATCCACATAAATCAATCATGACAGGTACTATGGCTCCTATACATCACACTGTATGGAAAGACGCTCTGGATGATTCGATGGATTGTTATATGCAAAATGATGTTTAAATAGAAGACTAGATTGTAATCTAGCCAATGAGAGCTAAACTAATATAGTTTAGCTCTCATTAAAAAACTGCAGCATATGAAGTACGAACCCTCACCTCATGATTCAAATATACGTCCTAGTTTGGATGAGAGTGAATTAGAAGGTACTGATGTAAAAAATAGTACTTTAATAAAAAGTACTTTAGAGACAAATATCTCAAAGAACACTTCCATAAAGAACAACGCAGCTCCTCTGCTCGGATCCCTCTTAAAAAACCTCCCTGGAATGGCATACCGCTGTCTCAATTGTAAAGATTGGCCCATGGAATTTGTCAGTGAAGGGTGTTTTGCATTGTGTGGCTATACGCGCAGTGATATTGAAGAACAGAGCGTTTTATGGGGTAAATGTTTTACAGTTCCTGAAGATATCCAACGTGTGGAAAATGCCATTGTAAGTGCGGTGAATAAAGGCGAACCCTTCGAAGTAGAATATCGTATTACCACCCGTAACAATGAAGAGAAATGGGTCTGGGAAAGAGGTAGAGCGGTTGATTTTCGCGATGGAAATCATGTGCTTGAAGGTTTTATCACCGACATAACAGATCGAAAATTAGCAGAAAATGCATTAATGCATGAAGAAGCCTTTGCTAAGGCCGTTGTTGATACTGTTGTCGAGGCCGTCATTACTATTGATGACTCTGGCAAAATTGACACCATTAATAGCGTAACCCAAGAAATGTTTGGCTATACATTAACCGAAGTTAAGGACAAAAATATTCGTATATTGATGGCTAACCCTAGTAATGAAGAATATGACTTATACATGTCACGACATCTTCATGGTGAAGAAGCAAACACAGCTAGTGAGAGAGAAGATAATTGTAGGCGTAAAGATGGTTCTATTTTTCCTGTTCATTTATCCGTTAGAGAAGTCATAAGCGAAACTTCTCAACCTTCACAAAACCCTCAAGAGGTACGGAAGTTTGTAGGTTTGATTAGAGATTTAACAGCGCGTCGCTCTGCAGAACAAGAAGCTAGAGAACAAAGAGAACAACTCGCGCATGTGGATCGTCTCAATATTCTGGGTGAAATGGCGATAAGCATTGCCCATGAAATAAACCAGCCATTGACTGCTATTTCGATGTACGCGCAATCAGGAATACGGTTTATAGATAGTGAATCATCAAAAATTGATCGCGTACATGACGCTTTAAACAAAATCAGTATTCAGGCGCGCCGAGCTGGAGCAGTTATAGAACACATACAACAGCTTACTAAACAGCAAAACAGTCGCCATGAAGAAATCGATTGTAATCATTTAATTCGTGAGGTGCATAAACTTGCAGAAGTTGAAGCTAACCTTCGTAATATGGAGATTGTTCTAGATTTAGTACCAGATTCCATATCAGCTTTAAAGCCCATAAACTGTGACCCAATTCAAATTCAACAAGTCATCTTAAATTTACTTAGAAACGGAATGGAATCTATGCAAAGTAATGATTTTGACAATGGAAATGAAATTACCCTTCGAACACTTCATGACGACAAAGGAGTAAAAATATCTATCATCGATACGGGTGTTGGAATCAGCAAAGATTTTGCAGAAAGACTATTTATGCCATTTTCCTCAACTAAAGATAGTGGCATGGGTATGGGATTATCTATCAGTAGCTCAATAGTTAAAGCGCATCATGACAAACTAGATTTTATGCACAACGATACAACTGGAGTTACCTTCTTTTTCACATTGCCTTATACCGAAAGTACCTGATATGAATAGATCTGACATTGGAGTTGATTTAGATAAAGAACAGATCGCATATATTGTTGACGATGACGAAGCTGTTAGGGATTCAATGAGTATGTTGCTAGAAACAATAGACTTACCTCACCAATGCTTCTCATCTGCTAATGAGTTTTTTGAGTATTACGATGGTTCTCAAAAAGGGTGTCTTATCTTAGATATAAGCATGCCGGGTATGAGCGGCCTCGAACTCCAAGAAAAACTGAAAGAATCTAACTCCCTGTTACCGATTATATTCATTACAGGACATGGTGATATTCCCATGGCCGTAGAAGCCATGCGCCGTGGAGCTCTAGATTTTATGCGCAAGCCATTCCAAGAAGATGATCTTATTAAACGTATTCAACAAGCATTTGATTCTGAAGCTAATACCAGAAGCGCAAGAGACATAAAGCAACTTATGTTAGATAAACTCGCACTTCTTACCTCGCGTGAGAAACAAGTATTTGACCTTGTCACAGAAGGCCAAGCAAATAAAAGCATTGCTTATGATTTGGATATTAGCGAACGTACTGTTGAAGTACATCGTTCGCAAGCGATGAAAAAACTTGAGGCGAGAACCCTCGCTCAACTCGTCCGAATTAAAATATACTCAGAATAGCCTCAGTACCTTTCCTTTCTGACACTCATTAAGTTTAAGAGCATCTTAATTAATCTTAAACTACTGTGATTTAAAGACACCCCCCTACTTTTAATGATATTAGGTTTTTGCTATTAAAAAAATCTAAATAGAATTTAAGAGAAAATAGTATCTTATTGAACTATCTCAACACCTTATCACTTGATAAACTAAATTTTAACCCAATTTATACTACGATAAAGTTTACTGTTAACAAATGAGCTATAATTAGATATGCCCTATATTATCCAAAAAATCATCGGTTTTATTTTGCTATCTGCAACAGTTGGCTTAGTATCTTTACAAGCCTTGATCCATGTTTTTTAAAACGCTTTAACTTAATTTATGCTTATTTAATAACATTTTTTATAAGCAATTTTTAGACTATTTATAAAAGAGTTATAATGTCAAAAGCTACTCGATACGATCCAGAAAACAAGATAATTAATACGGTAAGAACTGGTTTCAAAGGATTACTCCTATTTGTTATGCCAATGCCTGTTTTGTTTGCGGCAGTAGTTCATTTGCTTAAAGGTAATATAACGCTAAGTATTATTTCGGGTTTATTGTTTGCAGGTTTTATGATTGCTGCAATTGTGGCACGACATGGTTTCAAACTCGAAAGTAAATTCAAACAACGAAAATTCTCTAAAGCTCCCGGAATGCCTTTTAAATCTGTAGCGGCTATTATTCTCGCCAGCACTACAGGTCTCACAGCTTTTTTATTAACTAATTATGGCTTGATTGAAAGCGTATTATTTGGTGGTGTTACGTTAATCGCTTTTTATATAGCTTATGGTGTAGATCCGCGCCAAGATAAATCAGATGACATCTCATTGGGTGTTAGTGCTGAAGAGGTTTATGAAGCACTAGAAGAAGCTGAACTTAAAATTGCCAATATTGAGGCTTCACGAAAAAGTATTCGAAACATAGAATTTAATCGTCATCTAAAACTCATCGTGACAAAAGCTCGTGGAATTCTCACTTTGATTGAAGAAGATCCAAAAGATTTATCCCGTGCACGTAAATTTCTAAAAGTATATTTAGATGGCACTGCTCGCGTAACTGAAAGTTATGCTAATACACAAAACAAATCTGCATCTACAGCTGCTTTAGATCAGAACTTTTCTGAAGTGCTAGAATCTATAGAAACTACTTTTGATGAACAACACAGAAAACTGTTAGAAAATGATCAGTTTGATTTGGATGTGAAAATTGAAGTGTTAAAAGCGCAATTAAAAGGAATCTAATATAAAGACTTTAGAAACACTTTTAAAACTGAACGTAACTTACTCTACAAAACACTTAACAATATATTTACCAAACATATATTTATAAACACTTGAAAAGGAATATCTCAATGTCTGAAACCACCACTCAAATAGCAAATGATGTAGAAATTCTTCCTGGTACTGAAGTAATGGAATACAAAGCGATTTCTAATGAAATCATGCTTTATAAAGATGCTAATTCAAATGATAAAAAGACCATTGAAAGCCTAATCAAGCAAATAGACCTTGGTGACAGCAACAGTATTATGGCTTTTGGTAGCGATGCTCAAGAAGAGATGAGTACTATTTCAGAGAGTATGTTGGAAGGTGTTCGTAATAAAGACTTGGGAGCAGCAGGCGCTCCACTCAATGACATGATAGCGACTATTCGTGGTTTTGATATCGATGAATTGAATCCAAATAAGAAATTAGGATTCTTCGCGCGGTTATTTGGTAAAGCAAAACCTGTTTCTATTTTCCTAAGTAAATACGATGATGTTCGTAAGCAAATCAACAACATCACCGATAAGATGGAAGTACAAAAAACGCAGTTACTAACTGATATTATTTCATTAGATAAACTCTATGATGCTAATTTGGATTTCTTCCATAAACTTGAATTATATATTGCTGCGGGTGATGAGAAACTCAGCCAACTCGATGCTACAGAAATTCCTGTACTAGAAAAAATAGCAGCAAAAGAAACAGATAATATGATGCATGCTCAAGCAGTTCGTGATTTACGCGGAGTCCGTGATGATCTAGAACGTCGCGTGCATGACTTAAGATTAACTCGCCAAGTAGCTATGCAGAGTTTACCGAGCATTCGTCTAGTGCAAGAAAACGACAAAATGCTAATTAATAAAGTTAATTCAACGTTAATAAATACCGTACCGTTATGGAAAAACCAACTCGCTCAAGCAGTGACAATTTTCCGAATGAGCGATACTGCGGATACAGTGAAAAAAGCAACCGATCTGACTAATGATTTACTTGAGAGTAACGCTGACAATCTTCGTACGGCAAATGCCGAAGTACGGACACAAATGGAACGCGGCATATTTGATGTTGAATCAGTCCGAAAAGCCAATACTCAGTTAATCGAAACTATCAACGATAGTTTACGCATAGCAGAAGAAGGCAAAGCAAAACGTGCTGATGCTGCTAAAGAATTAGTATCAATGGAAAGTGAATTACGCGAAGCATTAATTTCTGCAAAAGCACGATCTGAAGGCGCTGCTAGCACAGCAACAAAGGCACTTGAAGGTTAAGGCTAAAACTCTCAGTAGATAAATTTACTATTGTTGCAAGTACAGCAACCAATATTAATTAGAATGAATTAAAGGAAATCAGTATGGGACTTTGGGATAAATTATTTGGCGAATTTGTTGATGTAATAGAATGGACAGATTCGAGCGTCGATACTATGGTGTATCGATTTCAACGCTACGGCAATGAAATCAAATTTGGCGCTAAACTCACAGTACGTGAATCACAAATAGCTGTGTTTGTAAGTGAAGGCGAAATTGCTGATATTTTAGGCCCAGGTTTATACGAGCTTGAAACTAAAAACCTCCCTATTCTGTCTACCTTACAACATTGGTATCACGGTTTTGAGAGTCCATTCAAAGCAGAAGTGTATTTCTTTAATACACGTCAGTTTGTTGATCTGAAATGGGGTACAAAAAACCCTATCATGATGCGCGACAAAGAATTCAGCATGGTACGTTTACGTACCTTTGGAACTTACAACATCCGTATTGATGATCCTGCAAAATTTATTCGCGAAATTGTGGGCACTGATGGCCACTTTACGATTGATGAAATTAGTAATCAGTTACGTAATCTTATTGTTACGCGCTATACAGATATCTTAGGTAGTTCAGATATTCCAGTATTAGACCTAGCAGGAAACCAAGGCCAATTAGGCGAATTGCTGACACAACGAATTGCTCCAGAATTCAAAGATTACGGCTTAGAACTTACTCAAATTCTTGTTGAAAATATTTCATTACCTCCTGCTGTTGAAGAAGCATTAGATAAGCGAACTAGCATGGGTATGATTGGTGACTTGAATAAATATATTCAGTTCGGTGCAGCAGAATCTATGCAACTACCTAATAGTGGCGGCGGAGCAGGAAGTGCAATTGAAATGGGTCTAGGCTTTGCTATGGCTAATAAAATGACAAATGATATGAGCTCATCACAACCGCAAAACAATAGCCCAACGGTTGTCGCTATGTCTCCTGCAGCAACGCCGCCACCTTTACCAGATACAAATTGGCATGTAGCGATTGACCGTAAAAGTATGGGACCTTATGACTTAAGTACTCTGCAAGAGCTTGCTAGTAATCGCCAAATTTCACCTGGCACATTAGCTTGGATTGATGGTATGAGTACTTGGGAAGCAATTGAGAGTATAGAGTCACTAAACGGTTTGTTTGAAGATGAACAAGGTACACCACCGCGTTTACCAAACTGATATACAACGGATATTAAGAACTAAAAAAGACACCCCCCCACTTTTAAGGGATATTTGCGTTATTGTTGTTTTAAAATGTAAATAAAACTAATGTAAAAGCTCAATTTTTTGCCTTATAAGTGGGGCTTAAGCTATCACCTTCGAAGATAATTAAAACTAGATATCAGTGAATACCCCTATCGACAAAGCTCAGGATTATGATTGGTTATTTACACCACTCACCCCTGCAGAGAAAAAAGATATTGAAGATGATCATGTCATTTCTCAAGCTCATTTTCCTTGTAAAAACTGTGGCTCTGACTTAATTTATTCACCCAGTTCTCAAGACTTGGTTTGTCGTTCTTGTGCGCATCATTATCCTGTCGATACACAATATGAGCCGATTAAAGAGTATGACTTCGACGAGGCCCTAAAAGAACTAGGCAGACTCAAACATAAAGATGAAGACGGCGTCATTGATGACGAACAAGTCGAAGCTATTCAATGCCCTTCATGCGGCGCTGAGTTCAGCTTTAAGCCTTATGAACACGCGGGTGAATGTCCTTATTGCGAGACTCCAGTAATTGCCAGCACTAACAATGCACGCTTTATTGAACCACGTTCTCTACTCCCTTTTAAGTTTGAAAAAAAACAAGCGATTGAGATATTCGATAAGTGGATGAGTAGTCGCTGGTTTGCACCCTCTTCTTTAAAAAAACACAGTAGTCGTGAAGAAAAACTTGTTGGTATATTTTTGCCTTATTGGACATACGATAGTCAAACATTTAACCAATATCGCGGACAACGTGGCACTACTTATTATGATCGACAAGTTTACTCCACGGTAGTCAATGGCAAACGCGTTCAACGCACGCGAACTGTACCAAGAATTCGCTGGTCACCTGTTGCTGGGCGTGTTGATCTTCATTTTGATGACGTTTTAATTGGCGCTAGTAAAACCCTACCTCGCACTATTATCAATCACCTACAACCTTGGGATTTAGAACAGCTTGTTCCTTATTCTGAAGAATACATCAGTGGTTTTCGTAGTGAGCTATATCAAGTAACGGTAGACCAAGGCTTTCTGCAAGCCGAAAACATCATGGAACACAAAATCAATCAATCAATTCGTTATGATATTGGTGGTGACCATCAACGTATATCAGCTGTAAATACGCAACATGACGACACCACTTTTAAACATGTGTTACTACCAGTTTGGTCTGCAGCTTTTGATTATCGTGGTAAAACATACCGCTATGTTATTAATGGCAGAAATGGCACGATTCAAGGCGAACGCCCTTATAGTTATATAAAGATTGGTTTAGCCGTCTTAACCGCAATCATTACAGCCGTTGCCCTTGTTTATATTATGGAGAGCAACGGCGTATTTGAGAATATAAATATGAATAGTGGCAGTTTCAATAACTCTAACTTTCAATTTGAATTTAAGTTTTAAAGCTAAAAAACCCTGAGCCTTATCGACTTATCTCTCTAAGATGAAACAAGTTAATTATTAGAAACTAATCGTTCCAGTAAGGCTTTATTAATTAATATTTGTTTCAAATTATTCAAGGAATCAAAGCGATATTTCAAAATTAATTTTTTTGCCTCTATAACCTTGGCATAATTAGTTTCACCAGTTTCATACATATTATTTGCAATTTCTAGTGTCACCTTTGATTTTGGAATAACAGTGCTTTGATACAACATATACGTTTTCCTGGCGATGCTATGCTTAAATATAATCCTTTGAACATCATCAGCTGTTTTGGTTTTCAGCGAAGCTATTTTTGATTTAAGCGCTTTCACTTTTTCTCGAGTCTCAGTCAAATAAGCATCATCCTTAGCAATAAAGGTATTTGTTTTAATCTTTGGTTTTGTTGAGAATTGACCATTCTTTGTGCGACTAAACCCTGAATCTAAATCTGGGTAAAAGCGTTTTTGTGATAACTGAATGACTTTTTCCATTTGCGCCAATTCAGATAACAAAATCGCGATCTCAACTCTATTATCCTGAGCTTGCGTAATATATGCAGAACTATCTAATGAGAGTTCTGAATTTTTATGCCTGATTTTATCTAATGCTCCCATTTTCAAATCAGGAGATAAGTTTAGTAGTGAGTTCAAACGTGCTTGTTGTGAATAAAACCTTTCTTTGCTTGTTTGTAATTTATTGCGACTTGTTTCAAGGTCTATATCAACTTGCAAAATTCCATCTAAATCACCGGTATTACTAGCGTAATTATTTTGTAACTCCTTCTTTAAGGAGCTTAATAAGCTGATGTCTTGTTTAATAAGGATCATTTCAGCTCTAATAATTTGTAAATCATAATAAGAAAGGCTGGTCTGAGTTATGACATCCTGTACTTTTTGTTTTAGTTTCAAACGCTGAGTTTCAATGGATTGATCAATTATCGAAGATTTTAAGCTCATTAAACCCGGCAACGGAAACTGTGCAGGTTTTTTAGTTTTAGTAAAAGCTGCATATTGATTAAGCATATCCTCTAAAAAACCGACTTGATCGTATTTGGCTAAGCTTGCGGTGACTTGTTCTTTAGCGCTTTTAATATCAAGATTATTCTGTAAAGCTAATGCGAGCACATTATTTAAACTAGCTTTTGTACTTAAGGCTTTTTCATTACCGCGATTAGTTGCTTTATACAATCCATTATTGTTAATCGTATTGGCAATCTTATTACTAGATTGTTTTTTACTATTACTCAATTGTCTTTTTGCAAAAGCCATCTGCTGTTTGTTTGACGTGTTTTGTACACTTTTCAGCTTTGTATTTTTTTCAGCAATAACCTCCTCTGGCTTTAAGTTCGCTTTTACATATGACGAATATTTATATCTATCAAAATCACTTTGTAATTTATTTATGCTAAGTTGTGATGTGCTGTTACTGCAAGCAGATAACAAACCAAGCATTAGCAATAAATTTATGTACTTAACGCAGTTAAAAGTTTTCATAGCTTTTTACCCGTAAGTTTTTCCATCTGCGTCAGGTTTGACCAGTAATCAGCAACCGCACGTTGATGCGCTAATTGAAAGTTCAGCCACGTTGATTGAGTCTCTAAATATTGACCAATCGATCCTTTATTTTCTCGATAGTGTAAATGTGCAACTCGAGCGGCACGATTTGCTTGAGGCAGGAGATTATTTTTATATAAAACTGTCTGCCGATAAGCATTATTCAATTTAAAGTAATAACCTTTAACTGCATTGCGTAATTGGTTTTGCATCACTTTTTTATTTTCTAGCTGCTTTAAATGCTGCAATCTAGCTTGTTCTTTTATTGCGTTATTTTTGCCGCGATTTAGTGGAATACTCATACCGAGATTAATTGAAAATGCATCACGTCCATTGTCCCTTAAATCCGGAACATCGCGAGTCCCTATCTGTGAATAGCGTGCTCCAAGTGTAAAATCTGGTTTGCTTGCATAACTTGATAGTTGCGACTGCACTTTACTTTTTTGAATAGCAATATCCGCTAGGGTAATTTCTTCATTCGATTCTGCCCATTGATATAATTTGGCTATGTCATGCGTGAATGCAGTTGGAGTTCTACTGTAGCTATTAACCTCAAAAGCAAACTCTGGAGGACGATTAAGTAGTGTATTAATACGCGTTTTTTCGGTTGAACGAAGTTCTTTCAATAAAGTTACATCATAAGCTACTTGAGCATATTGACTTTGTACTTTTGCTACATCATTTAGAGCAGCAGCATTTAATGCATAATCAGCTGTTGCTGCTTGGTTTACCTTTTCTAGTAATTGCCTATTTTGAACCGTTAATTTAATTGCATTCTCTAAATACACTAACTCGTAAAATGTCTGTTTAAGTGAGACGGTAAGATCACGACTGGCTTTGTCATAATTAACTTTAGCCATCTCAATATTTTTCTTAACCACTTCTCCTTTTAACGCTAATTTACCGCGATAAGGAAGTTTCTGATTTAAAGCTAAAACTCTATCTTGAGGACCTAAACGGGTTTCGATGGGGCTTAATGATTCGCTATACATTAAGGTAGGATCACTTAAGGATGTTGCCTGTTTATATTGATGAATCAAACTCTGCCATTCTAATTTTTGTACCTTTAATTGTGGATTATTATCAACTGCAATCTTAATCAATTGATTTAAATTAATTGGGGCTGCAAAGGTATTATGAGAGCCAATTAATAAAACACTAATAATTAACACATTAAAAGTAATTGCCGAAATTGATGACCTAATAAATGATTTATTCACCATTTTTCTCCTCAGTTAAAGCTAACTGTTTTATCTCACGTTTCTTCCAAATTAAATAAATAGCAGGTATCACTAACAAAGATAACAATGGTGCTGTCACCATACCCCCAATCATAGGCGCAGCAATTCTCTGCATTACGTCTGAGCCTGTTCCGCCTCCAATCATAATCGGTATTAACCCAGCAACTATTACTGCTACAGTCATCGCTTTAGGGCGAACTCGCATTACAGCTCCATGCATGATGCTTCCTTTAAGGTCATCTATAGTTTTGTATTCGTTTTTCTTTTTACTATCTTTAATAGCATTGTCTAAATAAATCATCATGATCACCCCGAATTCGGCAGCAACGCCTGCTAAAGCAATAAAACCAACAGCTACCGCCACAGAAAAATTGAATCCAAGTATATAAATAAACCAAATACCTCCAACCAAGGCGAAAGGTAATGAAAGCATAATAATTAACGCGGAAACCATATTGCGGAAAGTTAGATAGAGCAATAATAAAATAATAAATAACATCATCGGAATAACTACACTGAGTTTGTCTTGTACTCTTAACAAATACTCATATTGACCTGTCCATGTCACTGAATACCCAGGAGGTAGATCTAATTTATCTCGTAGGATCTCTCGAGCATTTTTCACATACGAACCCAAATCAACATCGCGAATATCAACAAAAGTCCAGCCATTCAAACGCGCATTTTCAGTCTTAATCATCGGTGGACCTTCAGCGATTCTAATACTTGCAACACGTGATAAAGGTATGTGAGCTCCTGATGGTGTCACCAGTGGTA
>CALISP010000195.1 GCA_938041705.1 uncultured Cocleimonas sp.
ACTTTTAGCATAACTCTTAGCGTTGCTTAGATATGACCCTACATTCTACTTTTGTATTGTATTAGTCTTACTAACTATCAAACTTTATATTCTGATGACTGCCGTCGCAGTAGGGTTTATTAGCAGAAGCACCGCAACGACATAAAGCTGTCATACCAACTTTCTCTAAAGTTTCACCATTGGCTAATTCAATTGTCAAAGCTCCTTGCACTAAAAGAGGCCCACCCTTTGTAACTGTAACTTTTGTAGAAGTATTATCTGATTGCGCAACTGAAGTCTCATCATTATTTACAGCACCATCTATTGATAGTGCTCCTGAAGGACATTGCTTAACTTGTGCAATAATCACTTCCTCAGTTTTATGATCCAATTGAACCCACGGCCTATTTTCAGGGTTAAAAACCTCAGGTAGGCCTGCAAAGCATTTTTTAGAATGAGTACATTTAGCAGGTTGCCAAACCACCGTAAGATTATCTTTACTATAGCGTTTAATAACTTCTTTCATTCTTTACTCCTCAAAGATTTTTTAAGCTAAGACTTCCAGTTACTGAAGTTGTTCTGTTACTTAATATTCTTTTGAATATAAGTCACAACCTCTTGACTAAGACGGCTAATCGCCTGACTTTGGGCTTTTACATATGCGCCATAATTAGACGAAGATGCTGAACCAGTATTTGAAATAGGTACTTCAATCACCGCACGTTTTACCAATAACTCTTTGTTATTTTTAACTAAACGCCAACGCGCGTTTAACACAACACTTTTTCCAATTTGGCCATCAAAGCTTTCGATATTAATACGCACTTGATAGTTAGGTTTGAATGAAGACTTCCACGGATACTCTTCAATACGTTCTGTTTTTAAAAGTGATGAGAAATTATCCGTTAGTGCTTTTATTAATTCCTCTTTATAGGAACCACCCCATTGATGCTTTTCAGCGATTATGATTTCAGTATTATCTTTACGACTAACAATCTGTGGACGATTCAATAAACGTGGTATATCAACAGGTCCTATTCCAATACTGAGTTTATTAGTAATCACTGATGTATTTGGTAGTGGAGCGGATAAAGAATAAAAACGTGTACCACCGATTGAACCAGCCCCAGTTTCAGAACTGCTACAAGCACCAAGAATAATCAGAAGTGGAAATAGCATTAAGCTCTGCATAACTTTTTGTTTCATATTCATTAACCTTGTTTGCCTTAAGCGCTTCTTTATTTTCCAAAAATCACAGAATTTGGTTTACGTTGAATGGTATCCGCTAATACTGAAAATGACTTTGAAGCTTCACTTAAATCGTTAATTAACAACTGCAATCGATACTGTAATCCTGAGTCTTCACCTAACGTAGCATTTAGGCTATTGTCCATGGTGGTACTAGCTTTATTAATACTACTCAGAGTAACCGATACATCTTTTTGCAGTTTATTAGCAACGTTATTGAAAGTCCTCATACTTTGGCTTGCATCTTTTTGGATTTGATCAGTCGCATTACCAATTTTGCCAATCGCCGAACTACTATCCAAAATTAAACGGCTGATATCATTAGTCGCTTTTTTAGCATTGTTAAGTGTTGCTATAAGTTCACCAGAAAACCCCTCTTTATCAAGCTGCTGACTTATTCGACCTAGGCTGCCAGTTGTAGTTGCCAAACCACTGAGAATTTTTTTGATATCGTTAGAGCTAACTAACTCTGTAACACTAGCGAGGGTTTTATTAAGCTCTTGGGATATTTCAGTCGCATCAAAATTAAGTAACCCTGATTTAGCTACAGTAGTTGGAAAACGCGGAATATTCTCTTCATTGCTAGCGACCAATTTAAATTTGGGTTCTTCTCCTTCCTTTAATTTGACAGTATCGGCAGGAATATTCAAAGCAATAAATTGTGCTCCTGTGATTAAACTGTCTACGGTAAGTTGAGCAACAAGGCCATCTGTTACCAGACCACGCAGTAATCGTTCTGCTTCTTTAGGATCCTCTTTTGGAGAAAACTTATCAACACTTAAAGAAACACTAACTCTTGCCTTTAATCGACTATCATCTTCAGTTTGAACAAGCTTAATGCTTTCAACCTTACCTACTTTTACTCCACTGAATTCAATTGCAGAGTCTTCGCTGAGGCCATGCAAGGAATCTTCAAAATACATTTCGTACAACAATTTATTATTCGTTTGAGTATTGTCTTGAGCAACTTTAAATGATTCAAATAAAGTAAAAGCTCGTTCTCCATTTATTTCTTTACTGATCCCATCTTTAGGGGTTTCAAACGCAATACCTCCAACAAGCAGCGATGTTAAAGCCTCCATGCGTACTGATACACCTGATGCATTTAAATCGACTTCCAATCCACTGGCATTCCAAAAGCGTGTATTACTTTTAATTTTTTTATCATAGGGTTCGTGAACATAGATAAAGACGTCAATGTTGTCAGTCGTAGGGCTAAGGCGATAACTAGTAACTTCACCTACTTCTATCTTGTTGTAATACACAGGTGAGCCAGTATCGAGTGAACCGAGACTATCTGTTCTTAAAGTAATCCGTGTCCCTTCTTTTTTACTTGTTATGTACGGAGGCGTCGGTAAACCATTATAGGTTTCTAGGGGCTCGCTTTTAGTACCGGGATCAATGCCTATATGTACGCCCGAAAGTAAAGTATCAAGACCACTTACACCTTGTAATGAAATACGAGGCTTCACTACCCAGAATCGTGTGTTACTCCCTAAATTTTCAGCCATTGGGGAGAATATTTCAGCTGTTACTTTTACCTTGTTCAAATCAGTATTTAAACCGAGCGTTTTAACCTTACCTACAACCACGTTTTTATAGCGAATAGGTGTTTTCTTTTCTTCTATTCCGGCCGCTTCATCAAAGGTGATATCTATCATGGTTCCACGTTCGGTGTAGTATTTAAATAATAACCACGCGCCAATTAGTGCTGCTGTCAGTGGAATAATCCAGATCAGAGAGAAACGTGTCTTAGGTCTTATTTGTGCAGTGGGAACTCTATCTACCGAGCCATTTTTTATATAGCCATTCTTCGTAGAGTTCATATTTTCTTCTTGTTCCATTATTTTTCTACAAACCTATGGCTATCTTAATTGCCTAAATTAAAAGTTCTTGATGTTAATAAGCATCAAAATCGCGAATTTTTCCAGTTAAGACTTATCTAAATTCAAACTACGTAAAGTAGCTGAACTAAGAGTAACCGTTCTTATTGTAACATTATCGTTATTATCTTTGCTTACATCGTCATCTTTATCAACAATATCAAAACCATAATCACTAGGTAAATTATCCCAAATCAAACGAGGATCAAATATATGCGCGGCAAACATAGTCAAAATAACCACAGCGGCAAAAGATAGTGCACCTAAACCTGGTGCAACACTTGCCGTATTACCAAATTGAACCAGTGAAACCAGAATCGCAATTACAAACACATCGACCATTGACCAGCGACCTACAAATTCAGTAAAACGATACAATTTAGTACGATCCTTAGGATGCCACTGCGCCTTCGTTTTAATACTTATTAATAACAAAATAAGAATAATCAACTTAAGTACAGGGATAACGATACTCGCAACAAATATTAACAATGCAAGTGGCCACATTCCAGCATCTAGTAATAGAATTACCCCACTAAAGATAGTATCTGGTTGACCATCACCAAAGTAAGAAATAGTCATAATGGGCAGAAAATTTGCAGGTATATACAAAATAATAGCCGCTATCAATAACGCCCATGTTCTATTCAAACTATCATAAATTCGAGAATGTATAGTGGACTTACAACAAGGACAAATTAGCTCGCTATCAATATTAATTGCGCTATCAATCTCACTAGCAATACCAGTTTCGATTTCATCATTTGTAGTTTGGTTATTAGGCAGCTTACTCAAAGTGTTACAAAAATGACACGAAACCAAACCCGCTTCACGTGCTGTTTTTGCAGAGCTTGCAGAAGGTGATAAAAAATCACTCATTTTTCGATAGCCACATTATTTCTTAATTCACGCCATACATCTTGCGGATTTAAAGAATGTGAAAGTAAAGTTAGGCAAAGAATTAACAAAATGAAAGAATACAATGAGATACCGAATATAACATCGGCATAATCGCCCAACTTAACCATTGAAACTAAAATCGCCAACATAAAAATTTCTAACATTCCCCATGCATCAGTACTTCGCAGAAAACGAAAAACTGGAGCCGTATAATCATTGAATTTATTTCTCTTAACTTGCAACAATATATAGATAGTCCCTAGCAAGGTCGTTAAGGGAAATACAATCGTTGTTAAAAATAAGACAATACTCAATAACGGCATACCCGCTTGGAACAATGAAAGTGAAGTGGAAAACAAAGTACCTTCTTGCAAAAAGCCTAAGGCCTCTAATGAAAGTAACGGAAATGAATTTGTCATGATGTAAAACAGTAAACCAGAAACAGCGAATGCCAAACTTCGATCAACTGAGTTTTTTTGATTTCGAAATAAGATCGCTTCGCAACGAATGCAGTG
>CALISP010000196.1 GCA_938041705.1 uncultured Cocleimonas sp.
GAGTAATACTTTAGCAACTAAGATTAAAAGAAAGAATTGGCGTAAAAGACAAGTTACGCTAATATTACGCCATATTGATTAAATAGATAAAACAATAGAAATGACTGAAAAACCTTTAGTGTGCATTCTTACCTACAACCAGCTCTGTATTTTTGAATATGGTATAGCGCTAGAAGTGTTTGCTTTACCACGACCAGAATTTGAGCAATGGTATGACTACAAAATTATTGCTACAAATAAAGGTGATATAAAGGGCTTAGGTGGCGTTAGTATCAATGCGACTAATGATTTATCGCTATTAGCGAAAGCATCTTTAATTGTTGTACCCGGGTGGCATGGCGAGGTTAGTGACGAGTTAAAAGAGGCGTTACTGATTGCACATGCTAATGGTGCGCGTATTGCAACCATTTGCTCGGGCGTATTTCTTACTGCAGCTATTGGTTTATTAGATGGGAAAACTGCCTCCACGCATTGGCGTTATGCAGAAAAACTTAAAAGTCAATATCCTAAGATCAATGTAAATGCGGAAGTTTTGTATCTTGATGAGGGGTCAATTTTGACATCCGCAGGCTCAGCCGCAGGTATTGATTTATGTTTACATATTGTTCGTAATGATTTTGGCAGTGAGATTGCCAACATCGTCGCAAGACGGTTGGTTTTACCCCCACATAGAGAAGGAGGACAGGCACAATATGTACCGAGGCCATCACCTAAAAATAATGATTTGTTTTCCCCATTACTTGATGAAATACGCACCACACTCAATGAACAATGGACTGTAGAGCGAATGGCAAATAAAGCCTCAACGTCACCACGTACTTTACTACGTAGGTTTAAAGACACCACAGGTGAAAGCCCACTAAAATGGGTAACGATGGAGCGTTTATCTCTAGCGAGAGAGTTATTAGAGACAACCAAACTGAATGTGAATCAGATTGCAGATGCGAGTGGTTTTGTATCACCTGAGTTGTTGAGGCTTCATTTCAAACGGCAATATCAATCAAGCCCACTTCGTTATCGTTCGCAATTTCATTCGGCTTGATAGAGATACATTAGACTGAATAGGAATTGAAGTTAATGAGATTTAGATGATTTACTAGGTTTCAACAACCAATGCTCTTACAAGAAAAGTATTAAAAGTAGGGGGGTGTCTTTTTATTGTATTTCTATTTTATTTGGAAGAGATTCAGCACATTTAAAGAGTTTAATCGACTAATACCAATCTTTAAGTAACAATAAATTCCATAATTACTGTATTGATATGGCTTTCTCTTTTGAACTGTTATCTCTTATCTTTTTATTTTTTTAAAACAAGGCACAACTGATATTTTGTTTTTATGGAAACGATAAACCCCACACCCGAAGACTTCGAAGAAATTATGGTTTTTTATCCCATTTTTTCCAAAGAAGATTTTGATCCAATTATAGAATGGAAGGGTGGCGAAAAAATTGAAGGTAATGTGAATTTTATGCGGTGGCCAATTTATGAGCCTATCGTAAAAGACTTTATCACTATAGCTTCAAAAGACTGTTGGCTTAATTATCATTTTAATCAATATCAAATGGGTAAAATGATTGAAAATAAGGTTGTTGTTAACTGCGCTGATCTTGATCAAATCAAACAAATGCTGAGCTATTGTGTGCGTGGAGATATGTTTATGAGTCAAGGTCACATGGGAACCATGATTAAAGAGGGGCATATTGCTCGATTACTGCATAGACTCTATCAACTTAAATAATAAGTAGTCAAAAAGTAGGGGGGTGTCTTTTTGCCATAGATAACTATGCTTTAATTATCATCAAAATACCCTTTTACTAACTTCAAAAGAAAACTCAAAGACGATTAAGACACCGGCGTGGTAAATGTTGTTAATGCAAAAATGCCATTAAATTCGGTGTAATCACTCTTAATTGCCACATAATTATTTGCTAGTTCATCAGTTATAAATAGATGCTTATTATTCGCACTATTGTTTTGTTGGTTACTTATTGCAGGAACTGCAAAAGATAGTTGTTCGCCAGGACCAATTGATAACCCATCTTTACTAGTAATGGTTACATATGAAGAAGTATGGTTTATCAAATCTATATTCTCAGTTCTACTTTGATTTTGTGAGGCATTAACATCACCAGCTATCGCATAGCTTGAGAATCCAGCAATTCCAGTCAAAGCTAATGCTGATGTATATGTAGCACCTTTTATAAAAGTACGTCGTGATGAATTTAACATAAGGTTTTCTCCATTTGTAGTCTGGCCAATATCGTTCGTTTAAACAATAGTTGTTATAACAATTGTATATTAAATTTAACAAACCGTAAAGTTATGAAAAAGATGAAAACTTTTAGCCAACCGAAGGGCATATATGGTTAAAAGTCGGGGGGTGTCTTTTTAAAGTAATGAAAATATCTTCAGCGATGTGATTATGGCTTTGTTGATTTAAGTCAATGCACCAATATGGAAAACAATGCATCGTTCAGTATGCTTTATTCAGTTTTTTTGGTTATTCAGAAATATTTATTCAGAAACATTGAGTGAGATAATTGTCTTATCTGGGAAGTACTATTCTTACATTAGAAAGGAGAGTAATGAAGCAAAGTAAAAATGATAAAAAGATATCAGAGAATGAAAATATAGCTTCATCTGGCAAGGTGAATGAAGGTTATAACCCCGTCAATACATCAGATGGAGATGGGCGTCTTATTGTTGCGCCTTGTAATACCCTCGAGTTTAAAGCACCTATAAAATGGTTGAAACTAGCTTGGAAAGATATCAAAGCAGCTCCTAAAGTAAGTATGGCATGGGGTTTTATTATTGCTTTGGCTAGCTTAGTCGTTGCGTTATTGGCGTTTAAATTAGGTAAGTTCGCTCTGCTTGCG
>CALISP010000197.1 GCA_938041705.1 uncultured Cocleimonas sp.
AGTATTAACTGCCTTAGGTTTTACACCAGATGCTATTAGCAATATTATTGAGGTTAGGAAAGAAGACCCTTTTACTAGCTTAGAAGATTTACAAACATCGCCGGTAATAAGCAACGCTTTAATTTCCGAAAATAACCCTGACGGTCTTGTTGACCCTCTTGATATTGATGTAAAAAGCGAATATTTTTTATTAGAAGGTAAAGTAGAAATAAATAACACAAGATTATTTGTAAATTCAATCTTATGGCGGAACCAAAATGGTCAAGTTTCTGTCATAATGCGCGACTTTAGTAATCCTCAAGCCATAACAAAAGCAACCAATTAAATGCAACTGTTAGTTATAAAAATTAATCATCTTGGACAAAAGCCTGAGTATGCTTTATTGGGGAAGAAACAAACTCAAGATCGATTTACCTCTAGTGAATGGAAACACGTTCGATCACTTTCCCGAGGCCGAAAAATTATCGCATTATTGCCATCTAATGAGGTTGTATTAACTTCTGTGGCAATACCAAGCAAAAACCGCAAACAATTAATGCAAGCTATACCATATGCGCTTGAAGACACTTTGGCAGAGGACATTGAAAATCTTCATTTTTCTGTATACCAAAGCAATGATGATAACGACACTACTTCTCGAGTAGCAATTATCAATAGGGATATTTTGATAGAAGCACTAGACCTTTTAAGATCCAAAGGACTAACGGCTAATTATATATTACCTGAATTACTAACACAAAAAACAGAAACTAATGCATGGTCAATTACATATACAAATAGAGATAATCATATTTCTGCAAGTGTTCGCTTAGACCTATTTGATGGCTTTGTATGCGACCATGATATGTTGAATATGTTCTTATCTGATCCACTTGAGGAACAAACACCAACGGCTATATACAGCAATACTAAACTCGAGAACCTTCCTGAATCATTAGTGGATATTCCTTACAATTACATTGAAGGAGATATGATTGACTACGAAAGCACTATTAGTGCTTTACCACTGAACTTATTGACGAATTTTAATCGTATAAATCAACAAACTTCATCATTAAACTGGAAAGCCTGGAAACCTACAGCTTTATTGGGGGGAGTATTAGCCAGTATTTGGATGGGGATATTTTTTTGGCAAAACAATCTCTTACAAAATCAAAGCAATCAATTGAAAATCCAAATTGAACAAGTATACAAAGATACATTTCCGAAAGGCAGAATTGTTGATGCATCAGCACAAATGCAATCAGCATTACAGAAATTAAAAGCGAATGCTGGGCTAACAATCGAATCCCCTCTTCCATTAATTTCAAGTATGGGGCCTTTATTAAAAGAATATAAAGACTTGGTTTTGAGTGAATTACGCTATCAAGAAAACCAGCTTTCTATGACTATAGAATCACCCAATTTAACAAGACTTGATACATTTAAGAAAGACGCCGCTGATAAAAGCAACCTCAAGGTCGAGATTAAAGATTCAACTACTACCGCTAATAAAGTAAAAGCAGTCATTATAGTTTCTCCACTACCAAGCTCTACAGCGAGCAAATCAAATAAGCAGAATGACAAGGGGAACTCATGAATAGCTGGTTTAACTCATTATCTCCACGCGAACAAGCTTTAGTAAGCTACGGATCAATTGCTGTAATCATCGTTCTACTCTGGTTACTAGCAATAAAACCCCTTTACAACAATCAGATTAAATTAAATAAAGCCATTGCTTTGCAGAAAACCACTCTCGACACAATGCAAAAGCAAAGTATAGAAATCAAACAAATACAAACAAATAATATAGTTAAACCAGCTACGAGTAACTCGCAAAACCCTCAACAACTTATTGAAAGATCATTGCAAACCTGGCGCCTTAAAAACGCTTTGGAGAGAATGCAATCTCAAGGTAGCAATGGTGTAAGACTTACACTTAAAAAGGCAAATGCCGATAGAGTAATGCGTTTTTTACATGAACTAGAGAGCACTCATTCTTTATCTATTGATAACATGGCTATCGACAGTAATAACAAAGAAACTGGTTTCGCTGACTTTAGATTAACCATTAAACGTAATACTAAATAAATGAAAAAATTAATATTCCTAGGTTTAATTTCATTTGTCTTGGCTGCAATTTGGCTTATGCCTTTAGTGGTTTTAGCACCTCATATAGGCAAGGTAACCAATAAATTATCATTAAAAAACCCCAGTGGCACAATTTGGAATGGTGAGGTAAACCAACTTAATATTGACAATAATTATTTAGGAAAAGTTAACTGGGAAGTTGATCCATTGCAAAGCCTTAAGACTCTATCTCTCAAAACGAAATTTAATATTAAGAGTAAGGATATCAATGCTTTTGGAGTCGCTGGAATAAACATAGATAAAAGTCTAATCATCCATAATACTCAATTTGATATAAATGCAAGCTATGTAAATACTCTGCAAAATAAAGCAAAGCTATCTGGTACTTTTAATGGCTTTATAAAAAATGCTGCTATTAAAAAAGATGTTGTTCCTCAAATAGATGCAATTGTAAACTGGCAAGATGGTGCGTTAGATTCCCCAATAAAGCTAACTGAAGGGGATTATCGCGCAGTAATAACGCCAGAAACTGGAGACTTGAATATTAAACTCAGTTCTAAAGAGGCACCAATTGAACTAAATGGCGATATAAAACTCCAAAAAGATTGGATATTTACAACTAACTTAATCACTAAATCTAGTAATGCTGGTTTGATGGCAATGATGAAGTTTGCAGGTAAGCCACAAACCGACGGAAGCATTGCAATCAAACAAAAAGGAGATTTAAAACCTTTCATTGGTATAAATTAAATATAGAAATAGCTCTCTAAGCTGGAATAAAAAAAGATTATGAATAAACCAACTCAAATTGATGAATTAGCAAAAAAATTAGCAGGCTTTATGCCGAATTCTGTGCAGAGCTTACAAGAAGATATCGAACAAAATATCCGAAGTGGTTTAGAAAGTGGTTTACGCAAAATGAATTTAGTTGGCCGCGAAGAGTTTGATATTCAAAACGCTGTATTATTACGAACACGGGAAAAACTTGAAGCCTTAGAAACAATAGTAAGTACACTTGAAGATAAGTTAACAAAGAATACAGAAAAATTGGAGAATAAATAATGATAAAACTTATACGCTTAGTTTGTCTTTTCCCAACATTATTAGTAGCAAGTTTAGCTACAACAACTGTGCAAGCTCAGCCACATATTCATGGAGATCGTCCTCACACCCATCCTTTACCTGCACAAGGCATAAGTCATAAACATGGTAATACTGCACCTGGCCGAGTTGCTAATGGACAAAAACCTGCACCACGTGCTCAACAGCAGGTACCAGTACGACCGAATAACACTGCACAAAACAATCGCGCTATTGCCGGAAATCCAAACGCAGAGCTGAAACAGGCTTATGCACAAAAAAACTATAAACGAGTTTTTCAAATTGCTTCAAAGTTCGCTAAGCAAGGCGATCCATCAGGCCAGTTTGTTCTAGGTCAATTGGCGTTATTGGGCCAAGGACAAAAGAAAAATCCTAAAATGGCTTTTAATTGGCTAAATAAGTCTGCTGCAGGAGGCCACAAAGGTGCACGTTATTTATTGGGGTCTCTCTATGCTAGTGGCACAGGTACTAAGAAAAACTTTGGTCAAGCGCATAAATATTACAAATTAGCTGCGCAAGCTGGAGTACCAGATGCCATGGCTAGCCTTGGAGTAATGTATGAAAAAGGGCAAGGCGTAAAGAAAAATATTCCAACAGCAATGAAGTACTACGAACAGGCTGCCAACAAAGGAATTACTAACGTACAGTTAATGATGGGTGAGCGCTATATCAAAGGTGTTGGGGTTAAAAAGAACCCTGCCAAAGGATATAGATTTGTCAAAATGGCTCATGATTCTGGTGCTCCACAAGCAACTTATTTATTAGGGGTATTAAACGCTGAAGGAATCGGTACCAAGAAGAGTCCTCAATATGCTTTTAAGTATTTAACAGCAGCTGCTAAACGAAATATTCCTGACGCTCAATATGATTTAGCTTCATCTTACGCCCAAGGTATTGGTACTAAAAAGAATATGGGACAAGCTATTAACTGGTATAAAAAAGCAGGTAACAATGGAATAGTTACTGCGCAGCACAACCTTGGATTAATATATCTGCAAGGACTTGGTACTAAAAAGAACCCTAAACAAGCATTCTCTTGGTTTAAAAAAGCGGCTACTAAAGGTCACCCTGTATCACAATATTTCTTAGGTGACTTATATGTAGATGGCGTTGGTGTTGGCAAGAACCATAAACAAGCACTTACGTGGTATAAGAAAGCTGCTGCAAAAAAATTCCCAGCTGCTGAATATAGTGTTGGCGCAATGTATGCTAATGGTTATGGAACGACAAAGAATATGAAAGTAGCAAAACAATGGTTTCAGAAAGCTTCTAAGAATGGCAGTAAAAAAGCAACAAATGCACTGGCTATCCTTAAGAAGAATGGAATCTAGTTCTGTCTATATCGAATAGATAAATATATTAAGACCCTCTTATTTTTAGACAGTATTTATAAAACAACTCTATTTTTAGTTTCTTATTAACTTTATGCTAGTTTAAAGACTTTCTTAAATTCGAAGGGAGAGACGGTTAAGTACTTAAAAGTCGAATATATATCGAGCTTAGGATATCAAAATATCCTAAATCTTAGCTGAAAAGGTCGTCATTACTTTTGATATTAAGGGCATTAAAACCTTACGCACTGGAAAAGGTAATTCTACAGCACCTGCTTCAACAGCTACTTCAGCATGGTGAGCTTCATCTGTTTTCATTTGCTCTAAAATAGCTCTGCTCGAGTTATCTTTTGCTGGCAATTTATTTAAGTGTGAATTTATATGCTTTCCGACTTGATCTTCAGTCTCTTTGACAAAACCTAAACTCCATTTATCTCCTGCAAGACCAGCTACTGCACCAATCCCAAAAGAACCTAAATACCATACTGGACTTAAATAGCTTTTATGCGAATCGAGTTGTTCAAGTCGAGTTTCGCACCAATTTAAATGATCGTTTTCTTCGGCTGCAGAATTTTTCATCTGCTCGCGAATTTCATCTGACTTAGACATTAAGGCCTGGCCTCTATAGAGACCTTGAGCTGCAACCTCACCAGCGTGATTAATTCTCATCAGACGCGCTGAGAGCTTTTTTTCAGAATCCGAGAGGGTTACTTCAGTTAAATTCTTATCAAGCAACTGGGAGGGATTTACCCGCCCAGTTGTGGGTGCTTTTGTATGAACAACACGCAAAGCTTGATCAACTTCATTTAAGAGCTTATCCAATGGATTTAGCTTTCTAGGTATCATTAACTCACCCTATTAAATGGACCATTAAAATTTAACTTTATTTTGACGCATTCTCTTTTTCAGCAAGCATTTTAACAACTTCCATCACTTTAAGATTACCACCAGCCATATATGGGCTAGTTCGGTATTTACCATTAACGATCATAGATGGAACAGAATTTGCTTGTGCACCTGCACCAAACTCTTGAGCACGGACTAGCTTGGCTTGAAACGCCATTGATTTCTTTACGTTGTCTATTTGTTCTTCAGTATAACCTTGCTCAACAAAGAAGCGAGTGACTGCTTTTGGAGAACGCAAACGTCTTTTTTGATCGTGAATTGATTGGAATATTTTTGTTACTAAGTCTTTTGATCCTTTAGGATCAAGGATTTCAGCAATAAAAAATGTGTTAGCGTCAGCAGCCCAGCTTGGGTTTAGCATAGCAGGAACTTGCTTAAACTCTACATAATCAGGATGATTAGCTTTATATTTGATTATTTCAGGTTCCATTGAATAACAGTGAGGACAACCAAACCAAAATAATTCAGCTACTTCAATTTTTCCTGGTGCTACATATGTAGACATTTCAGGGAGAATTTTAACGTAATGAGTACCTTCAACAAATTCAGATGAAGAAAGTTGCATTGCATCATCTTTTTTCACATCAGTAGTTTTAGCTGCAGTTTCATCAGCAGGTGCTGAAGTGGTAGCAGCAACTTTTTTTACTTCAATTTTTTTTGCATCTGAAGATGCTGATGAGTTACACGCGGAAACAAACACAGCAAGAAATAATGAAGTTAGTATTAGTTTTATATTTTGATTCATTAGAATTAAACCCTTAGAAGTTTTAGTAAATAGATTGATAAATATCATAATAAATAGTGTGACACTAATGATATAAAATAGTTCTTTCTTTACATCATTAGTTTAATGCTGATTTATTGTTTGAATTGGTACGAAATTCACTTAATTTTAGATGCAAAAAAAGGCGGCTAAAACCTCCTTTTTTAAAAACTCTTATTTAACGTAATTAAATAAGAGCATAAATTTTCTAAACTTATTTAATCTCGTAAACCAGTCATGTACTCAGAAACAGCTTCCATTTGAGCTGTACTCATTTTCTTTGACATATTGCGCATCATCTTACCAGTGTCATTATTTCTTTCGCCAGACTTAAATAATTGTAATTGAGCAACTGAGTATTTTGCATGCTGACCAGATACTTTAGGAAATTTTGCAGTTGGATTACCAGACCCAGTAGGCCCATGACATGCAGAACATGCAGCCACTCCAGCTTCCACAATGCCGCCACGATATATTGATTCACCTTCAGCAACTATTTCTTTATTTTTCGCGGTGCCTGGCTTTGCTTTAGAACTAGCGTAAAAAGCTGCAATGTCTAATACATCTTGATCTGACTCTATCGCTTTTGCCATTGAGCTCATTACTGCATTCTTACGTTTATCATTACGGTAATTCATCAACTGTTTTACGAGGTAAGATTCACCTTGTCCAGCTAACTTTGGCCATTCAGGATTAGTACTATTTCCATCTGCGCCATGACATGCTGCACAACTTGTACTTAATGCTTTGCCTTTCTCAGCATCGCCAATTTTCTTTGTTTCGCTCGCATTAGCGAAAGAAGTTAATCCGATTGTTGCAGTAAGTGCCAACATAGCTAATTTTTTCATCTAACATGCTCCTAAATGCTTGTATACTTCGTGCCAATATCTGACTTGGCTTTCAGCCGCGTTTTATATCACATCCCTAAGCAGACAGCAAAGAGTGAGGTAATTTATGAGTGCTTTTTATCGACAAGCGAGTTTTTTACAAAGCGCTTCAACAATGGATACCCTTCCGCCGGAATTAGGCTTTGAAGTTGCATTTGCTGGACGATCAAACGCAGGTAAATCCAGCACCTTAAATCGCTTGTGCGAACAAAAAAGCTTAGCTCGCACGAGTAAGACCCCTGGAAGAACACAACTGATCAATTTTTTTAGTTTACCTGATGATAAATTTTTAGTCGATCTCCCTGGTTATGGTTTCGCCAAGGTTCCTGAAAGAGTCAAAAGAGAATGGCAAAGATTCATAGAATCATACCTCACTAATCGTGCTCCGTTACGCGGATTAGTAATAGTAATGGATATACGAAGACCAATGCTAGAGTACGATTTGAATATGCTGGCATGGACCAATACTCGTGATCTACCTGTACATGTGGTACTGAACAAGTCAGACAAATTGAAACATGGCCAAGCTAAAACTATGTTACTAACAACTCAGAAGCAATTAAAAGAAATCAATCCTCAATACACGGCTCAAATCTATTCTGCTCTTAAAGGTGTCGGCGTTAGAGACTTAGAAAAACAACTGAATGGCTGGTTAAATCCTGAAACAAAAGAAATATAGACACAAACGTACAAATACACATTTTACTCATATACATCTTTATATAAAGACACCCCCCTACTTTTAACCTAACTCTTTCATCCAAAGCCCCAGATACTTTTATTCAATCACCCTAAGCACGCTCTCTGAATATTTGTTCCATTAGTTTCTTGGTTTTCAAACAACTATAAGAAACTGTTTGCCTCTTAATACTGACATCAAGTTTATTAACAACTCTTTTAATTTTAAATTTATATCGAGATATAAAAAAACCCCGTACGGTAGGGGGCTACCGTCGGGGTCAAAGAACAGGTCTGGATTGGGGACACCAAACCTGTGTCCGCAAAGAAAATAAAAACACCGGGCTTAAGTGTTATAAGTTTTATTCTCTATGCATGCGGATAAACACAGAATGAAAAGGGTTTTCATCACTGCATGAGTCTATAAGACTACAAATCTTCATGTCTTGCATTTAACTACAGACAAAGCCTACAAATATAAGGATAGCTGGCAAAACATCACTCTGCAAGCGTTACTGTATATTTATTATCATCTTAGGCAAGGATAATATTAATTTCCTCCAGTAAAATCCCAACTACCTTTATCTGTATTTAGGTCTTCTTTTGGTTTAGAAATTGGGATTTGAATCGCAGCTTTTCTTATTTCGTTATATTTCAGATCGCTTACTTTAGCTACTTCTGCAATGCTATTTTTGGTTAAACCATTACGCACAAATTCCATTTTTACTTTAGAACCCAAACGCAAATTAGCAATTATACTTTTTAAATTAGAACTATTTGAAACTGAAGCACCATTAACTCTAGTGATTACATCGCCTTCTTTTATTCCTGCCAAATCTGCAGGTGAACGAACAACCACTCCAGAAATTAATGCACCTTGACCATTTGGCAAATTAAATGCTTTAACTAGAGAGGGTCTGATATCTTGAATTTCAATACCTAACTGCCCTCTTTCTACTTTTCCATTAAGGACCAATTGCTCAGTGATATTAACAATCATATCAGCAGGAATAGCAAAACCAATTCCGACATTTCCACCACTACTACCACCTAGTATTGCAGTATTAATACCTATTAATTCACCACGAAGATTAACCAAAGCTCCACCCGAATTCCCAGGGTTTATAGGTGCATCTGTTTGAATAAAGTCTTCATAATGCTCAATACCCAAATTTGTTCTTCGTAAGGCACTGACAATACCAGATGTAACTGATTGACCAAGACCATAAGGATTTCCTATAGCGACAACGAAATCGCCTACTCGGGTCAACTCATTATTCGCGATGACCATGGAAGTCAAGCGATCAGGCTGGATGCGAATTACAGCCACATCAGCTTTAAGGTCTTTACCAATTAATTGCGCATAGTATTGACGCTTATCTTTAAGTGTTACAACTATCTTACCTGCAAGTTCGATAACATGTGCATTGGTTACAATATAACCATTTTCTGCATCGATAATAATACCTGAACCTGTTCCAACCGATCTTCCTTGTTGACCTGGAACGTTTTTACCAAAAAAATGACGATAGACTGGGTCTTTTAAAGGGGTTGATGTACCACCGCCTTGTTCAGTAGAGATATTTACTACAGAAGGTGTTATCCGATCTAGCATATCCGCTAAAGAAGGCAAAGGCTGACCATCAATCGCTATAGGCAATCTAGCTAAAGCAACATTATTAATACTAAAACAGCATAATGAAACGATTAAAATGTTAATTGAACGGTAAAAATTCATCATAAAACCTGTGACTACATATTTTCTAAATGAGTTCTTGATAGGGTTATTTGGGGTTATTGATCTAGTTATATGCTTATCGTGGCTCCCAGTCAAATTTCTTCTGCATCTCTTCATAAAAAACCCGATCTTCATCAGTCTTTATTGGCGGGGTAACAATCTGCAAAACAACAAATTGATCACCATTTACAGTTCCTGGCAAACCTCTTCCTTTAAGACGCATTTTATTGCCGGATGCCGAATTTTCTGGAATCTTCAACTTTAATTGACCACCCAAAGTCTGAATAGTTGCACTAGTACCAATCGCAGCCTCCCAGGGAGCTATTGGCAAATCAATATAGACATCCTTGCCTTCTAGTTTGAAAAGCGGATGCTTCCTCAGTTTAATTTGTAGGTGAATGTCGCCACCAGTAGAACCTTTTCCAGACAATCGAATTTTTTTACCATCTTCAATGCCTTTCGGAATCTTAACTTCGATACTCGAACCATTGGGTAATTTAATTCTCTTATTATTACCACTATAAACATCTTCTAGGTCGACATAGCTATGCATAACCTCAGCTGGAGGTTTTGCCTGTCTTTGATTAAAACCATGATGTTGTCCACCTGGTTGACCAGCCCCACCGCCAAACATCGATTCAAAGAAATCACTAAAGCCAGCGCCACCTGCAGCACTTCCTTGACCGCCTTGACCAAACTGATTGAAATCAAACCCTCCTTCCCAGCCTGGAGGTGGATTAAAGCTCTGACCATTTTTCCAGTTAGCACCTAAATTATCATACTGCTCACGACTCTCTTCATTACCTAAGACTTCATAAGCCTCATTAACTTCTTTAAAGCGCTCTTCTGCATTTTTTTCTTTACTTACATCGGGATGATATTTACGCGCTAGCTTGCGATAGCTTTTTTTGAGTTCAGCTTGACTAATGTCTCGATCAACACCCAAAATTTTGTAATAGTCTTTATACTCCATGAAGATATTCCATTTTGAAATACGTTTACCTAAATTTTAATTGCTTATATGATGGTATCCCCTTTGAAAATATCAAGCTTGAGACACTGAATAGCATGAAATCTTATAAAATATTTATTGGCCTTGCCGCTTTGTTTGGACTTACTGCAGTTGTAATTGGCGCACTTAGTGCACATGCAGTCGAAAGAGGTCTATCTGCCGAAGCTATTTCACGAATTGATACAGCTTTGAA
>CALISP010000198.1 GCA_938041705.1 uncultured Cocleimonas sp.
AAATTATTACATTCCTTAAATAACAGACATAAAAAAACCAATCACAAGGACTGGTTTAATTAATAATAATGGCGCGCTGGGGAGGAATCGAACCCCCGACCCCCTGGTTCGTAGCCAGGTACTCTATCCATCTGAGCTACCAGCGCTTTGAGGTGGCACATTTTGCTGACTTACGGTTAACAAGTCAATAAAATTACGTAACTACCTTCTCGAAAAATCAAAAAAACATCTATATCAATTCTGTTTAACGAACCAGTCACGACTAGTGAATCCCAAACAATATAACTTAATGGCGGAGAAGGAGGGATTCGAACCCTCGATACGGGATAAACCGTATACTCCCTTAGCAGGGGAGCGCCTTCAGCCACTCGGCCACTTCTCCAATTAAGATATACTTTTTTCGAGGCGCAAGGATACCTCCGCAAGGCTCTTAGGTAAAGTCTGAATGATTAATTTTTTAATATTTCAGCTGAAAAAGAAGATGTGAGGTAAAATAATTTAATTATTCGTTTTAAACTGCAATAAGATAATCGCAATACAAAAGCACAAGAGCATCTTTTTTACCACTTTAGTAACTATATTTAGTCATTTAGCATGAACCTATTTATACTTAACGACACTAAGCAGTGTATTCGAGTTATATCAAAACTTAAGTTATATATTGCAAGCAAAGTAAATTAAGTATACTTTCTCGTATACAATCACTTTTTTTAATTTTCAAATTGGGAGTAACTCATGGCGCAAGCAAATGCACGTCACCTTCTAGTAGCTACAGAAGAACAATGTAACGATCTGAAGAAACAAATTGAAGATGGCGCTGATTTTGGGGCTGTAGCCCAACAACATTCTAGCTGCCCATCAAAATCACAAGGTGGCGATTTAGGATCTTTTGGCCCAGGTCAGATGGTTCCTGAGTTTGACAAGGTTGTATTTAGCGCACCTGTTAACACAGTGCAGGGACCTGTAAAAACTCAGTTTGGTTACCATTTACTAGAAGTGACTAGTCGTTCAGATTAAGTTACTTCTCTTAAAAAGTATCCAGAATAGAAAAAAGGACTGAATAATTCAGTCCTTTTTCGTTTTACACACTCATGATTCTTAATATTAAATTGGGTTTCTATAGGTATTAGTTCGATTTCTCCAGCCTGGCAACCACTTTCGTTCATTTCTTCTAGGGTCGGAATTTCTTACACGACGTTCTAGTACTCGCATAGATGCATCAGCAAACTCATTCAATGCTTGCGGTCCTGGTCTTGAAGGTCGCATTTCTTCCAATACTTGCAATAAACCCCAATTCTGGCCTTTATAGCCTCCACTGCGGCTCAAACCTTCACCTTTGAAGTTAGTATAATCAACAAGCACATAACGTCCACCAAGTGAATTAGCGACAGCATTCAAATTATTTGCTACTAAGCCACGTAAATGAGGAGGTGTTGTCTTAACTAACTTAGGCATCGCACGCATCGCACGATCCATAATATATTTAGCTTGTAGATGGCGTGTATTGTATAAAAGTTGTGAAAATTGCTTAACTTGGGGCGTGTTTTTAGCACGCATTAGTTCTTCACGAGTTCTCCAAGGGGCTCCTTCAAATCGAGCTTTTTGAATCCATTGTGGTAATTGAACACCATTTTGTTTTAAATAATCTAATAAACCAGGAAATGTATTTCCATATCTTTGCTTACGATTTGCCGGATACCATGTGAAATGCCCAATTCCCATTGAGGCAAAATCTTCTCTTAAATTCCAATGCGTTAGTTGATCAATTCGACCACCAGTTTCATTTTTAAAGATTTTATCTCCTATGCCATACAGTTCTGCAACATCTCCTCCTGGAGCCTGAGGTCTTGGCGCTTGTACAACCGGACGTCTTACCTGCTGTTGCGAAGTAGTTTGACGATGAGGAACTTGCTTTGGAGATGTTTGAGGTCTTACTTGTTGTTGAAATACAACTTGTTTTGGTTGCTGTTTTTGAGTCTCAACATAATATGTTTTGGTTGAAGTGCTAGGTTTAGATTTTATAGTGCCTTGCTTTGAGGCTTGTTGACTACAAGCACTTAAACTGAGTACAGCTACAGCAAGTGATGCAGGTACTAATACATTAAGAGAATGTGATTTCATTCGAATACCATTTTTATTATTATTTTATTGTGGTACAGCTTTATAGTAGCCGCTTATTACCTAACTTTTTAAAAGTATATATTACTAAATAAAATAAACCAGAAAACGGCGACGAAGGGACTATTAAATTATTTTTAATTTACTTTACATATTTTCTAAATAGTCTTTCTGCTAGCAATATACTTAATAATACTGCATATATTAACGGTTCAGACTTATCAAGTTTAGCCATCCACCAAAAATGAAGAACTGCCAGCATACTAATTGGATAAATCAATGTGTGCAAACGCTTCCATCTTTTTCCCAATCTACGAATAAAACCTTTCGTTGATGTAATTGCTAAGGGTGTTAATAACACTACAGAAATCATTCCGACAGTAATAAATGGTCGTTCAAGTATATCAAACCAAATCTCGCTCCAATCAAAAAATTGATCAAACCACAGATACCCAATTAGATGCAACACAACATAGAAGTATGCATATAAACCCAACATACGACGCATTCGTAATAATTGAGTCCAATTCAATAGGCGCCTCAAAGGTGAAATGAGCAAGGTCAGAAGCAGAATGCGCAGAGCCCAATCTCCTAAGCCACGAATAATTGCCTCTAAAGGATTAGCACCTAAATTATCCTGCCAAAAACCCCATGCATAATAAAGTGCCGGAAGTACCAATAAAACAAACAGGATTGGTCTGAAAACTCGATTAAAAATCATTTCTGGAATTTTCATACGGCGCTCTTATTATTATTTTAAATTATTTATGCCTAGAAAAATTTCTTAAGATCCATCTCAGAATACATAGATGCTACTTGTTCAGCATAACCATTAAACTTCTGAGTTTTTATCTTTTTGAATTGACCGATTCTTCGCTCTCTTCTTTGACTCCAACGAGGATGAGAAACCTCAGGATTAACATTCGAATAGAAACCATATTCATTTTTATTCGCTTTCTGCCAAGAGGTCGAAGGTTGAGTTTCAGTAAAACGAATTTTAACGATACTTTTAATACTTTTAAAACCATATTTCCAAGGTACAACTAAACGCAACGGAGCGCCGTTTTGATTTAGTAAATCTTTACCGTATATACCCGTACCCATTAATGTTAGTGGATTCATTGCCTCATCCATACGCAAGCCTTCAGCATAAGGCCAGTCCAAAACAGGTCGTGCTACACCAGGCATGTTTTTGCGATCAAGCAATGTTTCAAAATAAACATATTTAGCTTTAGATGTTGGTTCCATGCGCTTTATTAGCTCTGCTAAAGGAAAACCCATCCAAGGAATTACCATCGACCAACCTTCAACACAGCGGAAACGGTAAATACGCTCCTCTAAAGAAACTTGTTTTATAATATCTTCAAGATTGTACTTTCCAGGATTTGCACATTCTCCTTCAACAACAACATCCCATGGAGATGTCATTAAAGAATGAGCATTTTGAGCAGGATCAGATTTACCCGTACCAAACTCATAAAAGTTACAGTAAGTACTAATATCTTTAAAATCAGTCTTTTTCTCTTCAGTGGAATAGTTTGATTTAGCTTGTGCTTGCCCAAGAGGCAGACCGCTTACTGCAACAATACCAATACCTGCTGCTGTTTTCATAAACTTCCGGCGATTATCGTAAACCGCTCGGTCGGTAACTTCGTTTTCACTAATTTTATTAGAATCTAGTATTAACATATTATTCCCACCAATGTTCTGAATGGCATCTACTAAAACACATACTAAGTCAAAATTTAAACGTTGTAGGGTAAATGCAGGTCAATTGAAAGATAGCTTACTTTGAGCATAACCATGTTGTATCACACGACATTAAAGAAATTATAAACTTTTTATAAACTCTATTTAAATAAACAAAGAAACCCTAATATAAATCAACACCCCCCAGCTTTATGGGGTTATTTAGATGGATAAAGTCTTGGACTTTAGGCCAGCATATTTAAATATAACAATTCACTAAATCAAAGCCTGAGAGTATATTAAAATCAAAATGCTTAAACAGTTTTACCATATTCATGTACTGTATCGACCAGAACAGTAACTTTATCCGGATCAATATGTTGATGGATGCCGTGACCTAAATTAAATATATGACCAGGCCCTTCACCGAAACCATCGATAACTTTTTTAGCTTCGTTTTTAATTACCTCTGGTTCAGCATATAAAACTGATGGATCCATATTACCTTGAAGTGCAACTTTATCACCAACACGCTGTTTCGCTTGAGTAATATCCTGAGTCCAATCCAATCCTAGAGCATCGCAACCCGTTGCCGCCATTTTTTCTAACCAGCGACCCCCACCTTTGGTAAACAAAGTTACTGGAACTTTTCTACCATCTGCTTCTCGGGTTAATCCAGAGACAATTTGCTGCATATAATTCAGAGAAAACTCTTTGTATTTTTCATCAGATAAAACACCTCCCCAAGTATCAAAAACCATAACTGCTTGGGCACCTGCTGCGATCTGTGCATTTAGATAAGATGTGACACTTTGAGCTAATTTATCAAGTAATAGATGCATAGCTTGAGGATTGCTAAACATCATTCCCTTTACTTTACCAAAATCTTTGGTAGTCCCACCTTCAACCATGTAAGTCGCTAAGGTCCAAGGACTTCCTGAGAAACCAATCAATGGAACGCGCCCATTGAGCTCTTTACGGATCGTACGCACTGCATTCATTACATAACGCAATTCATCTTCAGGATCAGGAACTGCAATTTTTTGAACATCAGCTAAAGTTTTTAATGGTCTCTCGAATTTGGGACCTTCCCCCTCAGCAAAATACAAACCCAACCCCATAGCATCAGGAATGGTCAAAATGTCCGAAAATAAAATTGCCGCATCTAAATCATAACGTTCTAGCGGCTGCATGGTAACTTCACAGGCCAAATCTGCATTTTCACACAAATCCATAAAGCCACCTGCTTTGGCTCTAACAGCCCTATATTCAGGAAGATAACGACCTGCTTGTCGCATAATCCAGATTGGAGTGGTATCAACAGGTTGTTTAAGCAATGCTCTCAAAAAGCGATCATTTTTTAATTCAGACATATCTTCAGCCATGATTGATTCTAAATTAATAGAATTAAAATAAGTATGTACAGTTAAGTACTAGCCAATTCTGAGTTAAACTCGAATTAACATCAAAGAGAAGGAATCCTAAAGGAAAAGCACATTAGAGTAAATTAAAGGTGCGTTTGAAGTGTGATAAATATTAGTATTTGGTCCTAAAAATGAAGATTTTCAATGTAAGTCTGTAAATGAAATTTCTAAAAGGACGTATTTAAGAAAAAAGCCAAATCAACTATTAAGAGCTGCCTTAATCATACCGCTAATTTTACCCATATCAGCACGACCTTGAGCAGCAGGCTTAAGATGAGCCATAACTTTACCCATATCTTTCATGCTATCAGCACCAGTGCTAGCAATAGCATCAGCAACTAAGTCTTTAACTTCAGTATCAGATAGGGGTTCTGGTAGATATGTTTGAATAAAACCTAGCTCTAGTTCTTCTTGGGCAACCAGATCATCACGACCAGCTTCAGAAAATTGGCTTATAGATTCACGACGTTGCTTTGCAAGCTTATCAATGATTGCAAGAACTGCAGTGTCATCAACATCTTCACGTGTATCTACTTCTTGCTGTTTAATAACAGCTAAGATATTACGTATCGTTAATAACAGGTCTTTCTCTTTGGCACGCATAGCCGCTTTCATATCTTCGGTAATGCGTTTTTTGAGTTCAGACATATTAAATATCGATCTATTAATTGGTTAGAACGAAGTTTCTGAAGAAACGACGTAAATCATACGTAACTTTGATGTAACTTTATATATCAAGCTTCTTTATAAAAGATGCTTGAAAAAATTAGTACATACGAACGCGACGATTGATTTCACGCTTTAAGTTTTTGATGTTGCGCTTAACTGCAGCCGCTTTTTCTCTTTTGCGAATTGAAGTTGGCTTCTCATAAAACTCACGACTACGAACTTCTGCTACCACACCTGCTTTTTCACAAGTACGCTTGAAACGACGTAATGCAATTTCAAAAGGCTCGTTATCTCTAATTTTTACACTTGGCATATTGTTGCTCTATTATTCTAAATTAATATAAGGTTTCAAAAGAACGGCGCATTATACGCCCAGTTGAGATAAAAACAAAAGCGAATAAGATATTTTATTCAGTTTTTTTAAATTATTTAACCTCGTTACAGATCTTACTAGTGATAATAATGCTATTTAACCTTTATAAAATCCCCTTGCTCTAAAAAAACAGATAGTACTAAGGTATTAGTTGTAGAATAATTAAACACTTGTTATTTAATTAACTTAAACTTTATATAGAACCAAAACCGTAATAAAGACACTAATTCCTTATGAATAAAATTATTTACACAATAGTCCTCACACTGATGTTATCTGGTTGTGCCATTTACAAGGCGGAAGTCCAGCAAGGTAATGCTTTAAGCAATACTACTGTATCGCAATTAAAAAGCGGTATGAGTAAAGCGGAAGTAGCATCTTTATTAGGTAATCCATTGTTACAAGATAACTTCAGATCAGATCGCTGGGATTATGTTTTCTTTAGTGGAAATGGCAAAACACAAAAAAATAAGCAAAACCTAACGCTATTCTTTAAAAATGACCAATTAATTCAAGTTAAGAAATAAGGTCTTGTTAGCATTTCGAATTCGACAAGTCAGTCTTAAATCGACTTGCTTCCACCTTTTTTTAAAGCTTTACCCTCAGCAGCTCTTTTCTTGCGGACTTCTTTTGGGTCTGCGATCAATTCTCGATAGATTTCAATTCTATCCTTTTCACGCATTTGATGATCTAGCTTGATTATTTTACTGAATAAACCAATTTTGTTTTTTGTTAAATCAATCTCTGGGTATTGTTGCAATATCCCTGAATGATTTATTACCTCCTCTGCTGTAGAGGAATCATCTACTTTGAAAGCTAACAAGGTTTGCTCCTCTGGTAGCGCGTAGACTACTTCAACAGTGATTTTTGAGGGGCTCATATTTGTCATGTTTTAGTTATAAACTTCTTTAGCTCTATCTACAAATGAATCAACCATAGCATTAGCAATTTGATTGAAAACAGGACCGATTGCCATACCTAATAAGCGGTTTGAAAACTCATACTCTAATTCCAAGCTTACCTTACATGCATTTTCTTTTAATTCTTTGAACGACCAATACCCCACTAATTCTTTAAATGGTCCCTCTACTAACTCCATATAAATCTTATCCCTACCATGAGAGGTATTTTTCGTAGTGAATGTTTTATTAATTGATCCTTTAGCGATGGTTACGGAAGCTACCACAACTCCATCTTCACGAGAGACCTCTTTTGATCCACCACACCAAGGTAAGAACTCTTGATATGATGGAACATCATCTACCAATTTATACATTTGTTCCGCGCTAAAAGGTACCAAAGCGCTTTTGTTCACTTGAGCCATAGAAATACAAATTTAATAAGTTAAACATTATTCTAACAGCGATTATTTATCTACGTCAGGTTATAATCAATTCACTGTTAAAATCACCCATTTTTTAGGCACCAAAAAGCATGGCAAAGAAAAACAAAAAAAAGAAAGGGCATGGCGGCAAACAAATCGCAACCAACAAAGTTGCTCGTCATGACTATTTTATCGAAGATACCTATGAAGCGGGTATGGTATTACATGGCTGGGAAGTCAAAAGTCTCAGAGATGGTCGTGCACAACTCAAAGAGGGCTATGTATTTATAAAGAACGGTGAAGCTTTTATTTCAGGCGCACAAATAACACCATTATTATCTGCATCAACTCATGTAAGTCCAATTGCCACTCGAATCAGAAAACTACTTTTACATGATTATGAAATCGTAAAGCTACGCGCTGATGTTGATCGTAAAGGTTATTCTATATTGCCGTTATCTCTTTATTGGAAAAACAATCATGTAAAGCTTGAAATAGGTATTGGTAAGGGTAAAAAGCAACACGACAAACGCGCCACATCTAAAGAAAAGGATTGGAACCGTGATAAGGCACGTATTCTTAAAGGAAAATAAAGCAACGATAAAATATTTAAACCAATCACTTATAAATATGAATAAAACAATATAAGTGACACCCCCATACTTTTAGTACTTTACTTTGGCAAACCATTACTAATACAGAATCGTTAATTCCATAAACTCTTATCCAAAGGGCTTTCCAATCCTTCTAAGTACTTCTCATGTGCCTCTGCTTCAATTGAATTTGCAGTTAAAACAAGGAGTGGTGACCGACCATCCTTTAACTTATTAAACGTATGGTTACCAGAATCTGACTCTGAACTGCTTTCTTCTCCCAATAGTAATGCTTTTTGCCCACCGGTCATTGCCAGATAAACATCTGCCAAAATCTCCGAGTCCAATAAAGCCCCATGAAGTTCGCGATGTAAATTGTTTATAAAATAACGTTTACACAAAGCGTCTAGAGAATTACGCTGCCCTGGATGCATTTGACGCGCTATCACTAAACTATCAGTAATCTCAGAGATTGAAGCTACCGTTTTTATTGAGGCATTTGCCATGATCAATTCATTGTTTAAATAGCCAATGTCGAAAGGTGCATTATGAATAATAAGCTCAGCACCTTTAATATAATTCAAAAAGTCTTCAGCAATATCTTCAAAGCGAGGTTTATCAGATAGAAATTCTGTTGTGATACCATGAACTGCTAATGCGCCTTCCTCACTATCACGATCTGGTTTGATGTACTGATGATAGTTATTATTAGTCAATTTACGGTCTATCATCTCCACACAACCGATTTCAATTATTCTATTACCGTCGCGTATTTCTAAACCTGTAGTTTCTGTATCAAGAAAGATTTGTCTTAACATATGAGAAATCTTCTTTTATGGTTTTTTTGATTCTGCCATTTACTCATCAAATATTCCCTTGCTTCTCATCCATCGCTCTATTTGCGAGATCATCTGCTCTTTCATTGCCAGCGTGACCACTGTGGCCTTTTATCCAATGCCATTCTACTTGATGGCGCTGAACAGCGTCATCTAGCCTTAACCATAAATCTTTATTTTTCACTGGTTTTTTGGCTGAATTTTTCCAACCTCGTTTTTTCCAACCATCCATCCATTCTAAGATTCCTTTGCGAACATACTGAGAATCGGTGGTTAGATTTATATCACAAGGACGCTTTAATAATTCTAAAGCAGATATAGCTGCCATTAATTCCATACGATTATTGGTCGTCTCAGGATCATAGCCATAAATTTCTTTTTCTTGCTCAGCAAACTGAACTACAGCCCCCCAACCGCCAGGACCTGGGTTACCACGACAACCACCGTCTGTAAAAATAGTTACTTTTTGATTGTTCATTTTTTATTCTTTTTATAAGTTAGAAAAATTATTACTACGTACTTTTTGCGCTGTACGATTGAAAGCAACCTTGCCGCCTTCTAGCAAAGTAGGTGCTCTCCATACTTTTTTATCAGGTCGCATAGCAATGACTTGTTTCTTAGCATGAACAATATACATGCTACCTAATAAAGGACCTGCATATTCACCCCACCCTTCTAGCCACTGCAAACTGTTAAATATTTTCTGATTATTTAACGTAGGCCTTAGCCCCATATAATTCACTTCAAGCACTTCAAAACCTAACAATGAAAACCAATCTCGAACTCTGGCCACACTGCGCATTTTATATTTATCTTGTTGTTTTTCTTTCTTGTTTCTTCTAAAAAACCGTAAAGACTTATTAATATTAGACAAGGCATAGGGGTTAAAACCGATCAAAATACAGTGACCTTCAGGAACCAATACTCTATCAATTTCACGTAATACTTGGTGTGGGTTTTGTGACATTTCTAAGACGTGACTAGCAACAACTAAATCAACATCATCGGTAGATATAGGCAAATGCTCATTTGACGTTATAACAGCATGATCACTGTGTTTTTTATGGCTGTTATTTTCGTCGATACTTAATCCAATCAAACTATCAGGATTCCCCAATGAAAAACCTGCAGTAATTCTTGAATGTTTGAGTAAATCGCACTCTCCACTTAGCATGCCGATTTGAATAGCATAGTAACCGAAAATTTCTGACATGGTTTTAGCGCACAACTCTTCCGTAGTAGCTAATGCAGAACGACCAGAAAGGGTCTGATACCAGCTAGAACAATGCTTAATGACATCTATCTTGTTACTCATAAATCAAACTATTCCTTGAGATTTTACGCTTATCATACTATATTCATTTCACTTTTTATGTGCAATATCAAATAATAATAATCATTTAGCCGTAACATTTTAAATACTAGATTAAGTTATTTTTAAACCTATCAATAATTAAGGGCAATGGGGATATGATTAAAACAACACCTTTAAAGGTGGCACTTGCTGTTGCAACAACTCTGACA
>CALISP010000199.1 GCA_938041705.1 uncultured Cocleimonas sp.
TAAAAACTATGAGCAAAGTATTCTTAGTGCATTGAATACAGATCCGCAGTTATTCAGTAAGCGCGAATTGATTCAGAAGTTTATCGACGAAAACTTACCGAGTCTTACAGATGAAGAATCAGTCGATGACGGCTTCAATGCTTTCTGGGACAAAGAGAAAGAGATAGCCTCAAAAAAAATCTGTGAAGATGAAAGTCTTGTGGCAGAACGCTTTAAAGAATTAGTTGAACGCAATGCTAAAGATAATCGTTTGCCGCTAAGAGATGAGTTATTAGAAACGCTTGAATCTCCACCAGGAATTCTGGAACGTGATAACGCGTTTAAGCGAATTAGTGAACAATTTAAAGGCTTTGTTGAGACGTTCTATCAGGGAATGTAATAAAGGTATTTAAATTGACACCCCCCACCTTTTTGGCACTTTCTCCAAAACAGGCAAAAAGGTGGGGAGTGTCAATTTAAGTGTATTATTTTTATTTATTGGTCAAACAACAATTGAATACGAGAAACACGGACATAAAAAAGCCTCATCCGAAGATGAGGCTTTTGGCATTGGTGGAGACGGCGGGTTTCGAACCCGCGTCCGCAAATACTCTGCCTGAAGGCGCTACATGTTTAGTCTAGCTATTAATTTAACTCTTTTCTAACCACTAGACAGGATTGAAAGAAGCGATTCTGGTAAAAGTTTTAACGGCTCCGTCCCAAACGTACTTCACCGCGATTCCGTATAAATGATCCCGAACACTTGCCCTACGGACGAGGAAAGGTCAGGAGTCTAGGATGCTATTAAGCAGCTAGAGCGTAGTTGTCATCATTGGCAACTAAAGTTTTTTAGATAGTGTTTAAGTGCTCACTAAATGCACTACATGCTCCTTAGGTTTCGTGATCCACGTCGAATCCAAAATCGTCCCCAAGTAATTGGTTTCCCAATAAAATCGGAATAAAAATCTATTCCTAATGATGATAGATGTACTTTCAAAACATCTTAACTTTTGTACTACTTAAGTTTACCGCTTGCTGTTGTTACTGTCATTAGTATTAGTAACTAATTTGCAACAAGCTATATGTAAACATCAATAGGATTAATATTGGGATGATTAAGAAACTTTCAATGATGTATTTGACTAAACCAATATTAAGATAAACCTATCTTCAGTTTCCTACTACATGATGGATAAGCTTTTTACGATCAGAATGATGAAACATGACTATAATTTTGATTAAAAAATCAAAATTATATTATTAAAAATGACCCCCTCTACTTTTAAGTGATATTACGGTTTTGTTGTTTAAGACAAAAAGAGAACTTATGCAAAGCACTGATTTTTTCTAAGAATTTTTATCTGGATGAGTGATGCTAGTTTTATTAGCTATTAATTTTGTATACTCTTATTAGAATGATTTCAATTAAACTATGTGAAGTATGACTCTATGAATAATTCTAAACATGATGATTTGCTCCATTTTTTAAAACAATGTGCCAATGCAATTTCAGCTGAGTCCCAAGATGAACTTATATTAGAAGGCACTTCTCTATTAAATGTAAGAGTAGATAATGCTATCCAGAGAGATTTCACAATTCCTGAGTTTCCGGTATTGGATAAACTCAAAGATATTATCGAATCACCTTATCTGTTTAATTTTCAAGAAATTGCTACTAATTTAAAATGGCGACCATCACCACGCACTGACCCCGATGCTAAAGTAATAGCATTAAGCAGTTTCAATGAAATGCTGAAACTTGGGGATTTAGTCGCTGGCTTTATGTTTATGACACCAAACCAGATCTATCCAGAACACCGACACCCGCCTCAAGAGGTCTATTTTGTTTTGTCAGGTAAAGCATCTTGGCTTTATGGCGGAAATGAAGAATATCAACAGCAACAAGCTGGGGATATTATTTACAATCATCCAAATGATTTACACGGCATGAAAACTGAAGATGAACCATTGTTAGCTATGTATTTTTTATGGGGTAATAAAGCGGGAGGGTATAGTTTCTAATTAAATCTTTTCTAACTACTTTTCAAATAAAATAAAAAGCTAAAGCTATTAAAGATCAGAATTGATATAAAACGATGACAATCTAAAAGGAAGATTTATAAAACCATATAAAAGTGGAGGGGTGTCATTTTAGGGCAACACTTAATTACTGAAAGCCTAAACATAGATACAAACAACAAAACAAAAAATAAGTCAGTATATATACTGACTTATTTTTAACATATCACTCAACATTCAGATTTTATTGGAACAATGAGAATGGAGACGTTAATACTGGGATATATTCAAGAATCTTCTTTTCTCTTTGTAAGCCTAGGTCTTTCATAACGACAATGCGATCATCATTTTGCAAAACTGGATCGGCAATTGAGCCGTTTCTGACCAAATCTAAATTGACAGGATAACGCTGTCCATCTCTGTAGAAAAACACATTCCTAGAATCCCCAACATCAGATAGCCCTTGTGCTAAAGCGATCGCTTGTAAAAAACTTAAATTTCCTTTGATAGGAAATACACCGGGCGTTCTTACCTCACCTTCGACTGTTACTCGCTTTTCAATTGATTTATTTGTTCGACTTATACTCACCTGAGGAGATTGCATGAACTGAGTGAGTTTTTGAGTTATCTTTTGTTCAGCCTGAGCGATGCTTAAACCAGCCACAGCGACACTTCCAACAAGTGGCAAAGAAATAGTGCCACTTGATTCGACAGTTAAATCCTTGGCAGATAAATCAGCTACTTTGAATACATTAACATCCAAAACATCGCCTACATTAAGATTCGCTCCTGCGCTAGGAATCGATCCTCTGTATTGCTTAGATCCTGTTGTTTGTGGAGCGTATGCTGTTTGTGTCCTGACACCTCGATTAAGCGCATCTACTGAACTAGCAGCAGCAGTTGTTTCAGCCACACTAGGATTATAAGCTCGAGTTGAGCTACACGCAGACATTACTAATGCGGACAACGCAATCAATAAAATTAAACCTGTATTTTGTTTTTCCATTTTCATTTCTCTAATTGTTCTGCTATTTATTTTTTTACAGGATTGTTTAAACAGTCACTAGTTTTTCTTCAATAGGTGTTTTATATCCCATCGGATTATTACTTTGCCAACGCCAGGTATCATCACACATGTCTTGAATTCCACGTTCGGCCTGCCAACCTAACAAGCTCTTTGCAAGAGCTGGGTTAGCATAACAACAGGCAATATCACCAGGTCGGCGATCAACTATTTTATATGCCACATCTCTGCCTGATGCTTTTGCAAAGGCATTGACCATTTCTAAAACGGAATAACCAATGCCCGTACCTAGATTTACAGTGTAAAGATTTTCAACTTTTACATCTTCAAAAGCTTGTAATGCTTTGACGTGACCTTTAGCTAAATCGACCACATGAATGTAATCGCGAACTCCAGTGCCATCAGCAGTATCGTAATCATTACCAAATACAGATAATTGTTCGTATCTACCTACTGCTACACCGGAAATATAAGGCATTAAATTATTTGGTATATCATTTGGATCTTCTCCAATTAGACCACTTGGATGGGCTCCAACCGGATTAAAGTAACGAAGCAATCCAATATTCCATTCTTTATCAGATATATAAATATCACGAAGTATTTCTTCTAAGTGAAGTTTAGAACGTCCATATGGATTCGTAGCGCTAACAGGAAAATTTTCTTCAATTGGAACAGTAGCAGGATCACCATAAACAGTTGCTGATGAACTGAAAATAATTCGTTTAACATTATTTCGATTCATCGCATTAAACAAACAAACGCTACCTGCAATATTATTATCATAATACATAAAAGGCTTAGCAAC
>CALISP010000200.1 GCA_938041705.1 uncultured Cocleimonas sp.
TTGATGATTCATTTAAAGAGTTTAGTAAACACGGCTTATTTTCATATGGCGTATTAAAACAGATCAATCTCTTCATTAATATATTAAAACAGACACCCCCCTACTTTATGTACATTTAAATATTAAAATTTATTCCACTAGTGTTAATAGCCATTCACAAAATAAATTCACTGCTGATCCGTGGTCATTCTGCTTTTTATATATTAGATAAAACCCTAATCCATCTAACTGAATATTTCTAAATACTTCAACCAATTCATCTTTATCTAACTCATCTTGTAACAAAGGAGTTGCGAGTAATATGCCGTGACCATCAATGGCAGATTGAATACGTACATTAGGATCAACGATAACAGGGCTATTACTGCTATCTATAGTATTTATACCTGCTTTATCTAACCACTCTGTCCAATAATCATTACTGGCCTGGTCTTTTAAAAAAGTTTGGGTTTTAAGATCAGATAACGTCTTAATACCTGTCTTTTCTTTTATTAATTTTGGTGAACAGTAGGCCCTCATTGGCATTTCAAATAACAACTCTGAGTGACAATTAGGGAAATCACCATTGCCCCAGCTAATAGCCATATCAACATCCTCCAACATAAACTCTGGGTCATTCACAGAGTGTTGTAAGCGAAGTGTAATATCAGGATATTGATTTAAAAACTTTCCTAAACGTTTTGATAACCAACGTGTCGCAAAAAAGGTGCTGACAGATATGGTGAGTATTTTTTGATTCTTATGTTTATTGGGTGTAATCAGTTGAATTTCATCTTGGAGTTTATGCAACATCTGTTGAGTCGTTTCAAATAGACTATAACCTTCTGTCGTCAATTCAATTTGACGAATTTTTCTCTTAAATAATTTAATCCCTAAATGAGTCTCTAATTTTTTTACTTGATAACTGATTGCACCTTGAGTAAGAGATAATTCATTAGCAGCGTAAGTAAAACTAAGGTTTCTAGCAGCAGACTCAAATGCTAGCAGTGACTTTAATGGTGGAAGATTTTGAAACATAGGGAACACATGCATTAAATAATTTAATTTATACGTTAAATTATTTCGGTTGTCTACTCAGCTTCATTATTCATATACTTAATTAGTGCTAAGAATTTAATTCCACAGCATTTAAATTTATATGTATTAATTTATAGGTAAAGTAATGAGTAACAATCAAAACAATGCTTCAAATGCAAATTCAGGTATCGAGAACGCTCAAAAACTATGGAATTACATTCCTGATTTACCGATTCAAGTCTCCCATTATTTTCGCCAACCCTTTAATCCAATAAATATATTGAAGTGGATGTTTTCAAGTTGGTTTCCTATCTCAGATCGCTTGGTTGTTTTAGGACTTGCCGCTCTTTCTTGGGCTTATTTTCATCCTTCGATTGAAACCAGCAAAGCGTTAGCTTTTGATTGGGTTGCTCAGGTATATATTCGTAATTTATTTTTGATGATTCTAGTCGCTGGAGGTTTGTATCTATATTTTTATGTTTGGCGTAAGCAAGGAGATGAATTACGTTTTGATGAAAAACCACCGGTAAATAGTCATAGTCCATTTAGTTTTGGTTCGCAACTTAAGGATAATGCTTTTTGGACAATAGTAAGTGGTGTAACTATTTGGACAGCCTACGAAGTAATGATGATGTGGTCGATGGCAAATGGGTATGTTCCAATGTTAACTTTAGAGCAGCATTGGCCTTGGATCATTTTACTTATCTTTTTAGTCCCTATTTGGGAGACCTTTTATTTCTTTCTGATTCATAAACTGATTCATTGGCCACCTTTATATCGAACCATACATCATTTGCACCATCGCAATACCAATGTGACTCCATGGTCTGGTTTTTCTATGCATCCCGTAGAACATTTATTATTTATGGGATCAATATTGATACATTTTATCGTGCCAGTTCATCCTTTATTATTAATTTTCCATTTACAATATTATGCATTAACGGCCGCATCTACCCATACAGGTTATCGCGGTATCAAGTTAGGAAAACAATTTATATTCCCAATAGGTACTTTTCATCACCAACTTCATCATCGATTTTATGAATGTAATTACGGTGGCTTAGAAATACCAATGGATCAATGGACTGGTAATTTTCATGATGGTACTGATGAATCACATAAACAATTTTCGTTACGACAACGCCAAAAAGCCAAAGCAATAAGAGAAAAGGAGAAAGCACGTGCCAAAACTAACAGTTAAAGAATTATTAGATTTAAAAGGTGTTCGCCAAATTGCCTTTGTTCAAGTTGCAAGAGTTGAAGAAGCTATCGCAGCATCTGAAGCAGGTATGGATATGATTGGAACTGCTTTTAAGACAGAAACACATGACTTCCCTACTCTAGTTCCAAACACACATTTTCAGTTTGGTCTTAAATGGGGCAAGCATGCGAGTGCTGAAGAAGCCTTACGTGAAGCCATGCAAGCGATGGAAGCTGGTGCTCAATCCGTTTATTGCGGCATGAGTCCACAGGTAGTTGAAGTCTTAGCATGCGAAGGCGTACCAGTGATTGCACATGTTGGTTTGGTTCCACCAAAAGCCACATGGGTAGGAGGCATGCGTGCTGTAGGTAGAAATGCGAAGCAAGCAGAACAGGTATACCGTGACAGTAAAGCTTTTGAATCTGCAGGTGCTTTTGCTCTTGAATTAGAAGTAGTACCAGCAGATGTTGCCGCTGAAATTACACGTAATGTATCTTTGATGACAATTTCATTGGGTTCGGGACAAGAATGTGATGCGACATACTTATTCTCAGCTGATTTACTCGGTGAAAACACAGGGCATATCCCACGTCATGCAAAAGTTTACAGAAATTTTTCCCTTGAAAGAGAACGCCTACAACAAGAGCGAATTGCGGCTTATCAAGAATATATTACAGATGTAAAAAATAGCACTTATCCCACTAAAGAACAAAGCGTATCGATTGATTCAGAAGAATTTCAACGTTTTAAAGACGTAATTGATGATTAAGAACAAACAAATATAAAAGACACCCCCCCACTTTTAAGTGATATTTATGCGGCTTCGCCTTCGCTTGGGGTTAGCATTAAAGAACAATGCTTTTTTCTCGATAAATCTCGGCTCGTTTTTGTTGTTTACAACGTAAATAGAACTTATATAAGGCTGTGAAGTGTTTAGATTAAACCACGCTCAGCAAATGAAACAACCGTATCACCAATAACAAAATGATCTAAGACTCGGACATCGATTATTTCTAATGCGGCTGTAATTTTTTGAGTAATTGCATTATCAGCTTGGCTAGGTTCAGCAACACCTGATGGATGATTATGTGCCAAAATTATTGCCGCGGCATTATGATGTAATACTTGTCGTACAATTTCACGAGGATGAACGCTTGCTGCATCTATTGTTCCACGAAACAATTCCTCATATTCGATAATACGATGTTTATTATCTAAGTAGAGACAAGCGAAGACTTCAAAGGGATATTGTTGCAAACGGGCTTTAAGATAATTTTTAACATCACTGACGTTATTCATTACATCGCCACGTTTTACCTTTTCTTCCAAGTAGCGACGACTCATTTCAACCACAGCTTGCATTTGTACGAATTTGGCTTGACCTAAGCCTTTTCCCTGGCAGAAACTTTTTTCATCAGCACTAAGTAGTGGAGCTAAACCACCCTTTTCTAACAATAAATCACGAGCTAAATCTACAGCACTTTTACCCTTAATACCGGTTCGTAAAAATATTGCCAATAATTCAGCGTCAGTGAGTGCCTCTGCACCTTTACTAAGAAGTTTTTCTCGAGGCCGATCTTCGATAGCCCAATCAGTAATTGCCATGAATTTTCTGTAACTTAGCTGTATAATGTAAATCATTATGTCAGCTTTAAATAACAAACGAATCCTTATAGGGATAAGCGGTGGTATCGCAGCTTATAAAACAGCAGAGTTTGCCCGTGCATTAATCAAAAATGGTGCAGAAGTCCGCGTTTGCATGACAAAAGCAGCTACAGAATTTATTACTCCACTGACTTTGCAGGCGTTAACAGGAAACCCAGTTCATTCTGAGTTACTTGATCCCGCAGCTGAAGCAGCGATGGGGCATATTGAGTTAGCGCGTTGGGCAGATCTAATTATGATTGCACCAGCAAGTGCTGATCTAATCGCAAGACTAGCGAATGGTCATGCTAATGATTTATTAAGCACGATATGTCTTGCAACAGAAACTCCTATACATATTGCCCCAGCAATGAATCGTTTGATGTGGTCAAATGCCGCTACTCAAAATAACTGTAAAACTCTTTCTCAACGAGGTTATACACTTCATGGTCCTGCTGAAGGCGAGCAAGCTTGTGGAGAGACTGGCGCTGGCCGTATGCTAGAAGCTCAAGAGTTAGCAGACATTGTTATAGCAGTATTCAATGATGAAGTTCAATCTAAACCCTTGTTTGGAAAAACTGTATTAATTACTGCAGGTCCGACTCGCGAAGCGATAGATCCAGTGCGTTATATTAGTAATCGTAGTTCCGGAAAAATGGGTTATGCCATAGCTGAAGCAGCACAAAGTTTGGGCGCAGATGTTCAACTAGTTTCTGGTCCTGTAGCTTTAGAAGCACCCAATAAAGTCACTCGTTCATTAGTCGAATCAGCTTCACAAATGCACGATAAAACTATGAATTTAGCTGAAAGTGCAGATATTTTTATTGCCACTGCAGCGGTTGCCGATTATTCACCTGCGAATATAGCTGATCAAAAAATCAAGAAAGAAGTTGATGCTGAAAATGTAAACAAGAATCCTGAGTTAACATTAGCACTCCAAACTAATAAAGATATTTTGTCGGATGTCTCTCATGCTTTTCCCAATTTATTTAGTGTTGGTTTTGCCGCAGAGACTGAAAACTTAATTAAAAATGCTCAAGCAAAATTGCAACGCAAAAAGTTAGATATGATTGTAGCTAATCAAGTTGGAGAGAATAAGGGTTTTGATAAAGATACTAATCAAATAGAAATAATTTGGCACGATGGTCAATTATCTCTTCCTGAACAAGATAAAAAATTACTGGCTATTGAATTAATGAAAGTAATCACTGAACGTTTCAGTTCGAGTACCTTACAAAGATAAAGCAAAGACCATATGTGAAAAACTAATTTCTAAACGTCTTATTAATACAATATGACATCCATACAAAAACTATATGACAAGAAAACGGCATGAATATGAATGACACTGATTTTTTGGAAAGTACAAAACCTATCGTTGATTACCAAGTTTTAGATGACCGCATCGGTAACTCTATTCCACTTCCAGAATATGCCACTATAGGCTCGGCTGGCATGGATTTACGCGCATGTATTGATACATCGCTAACCGTAAACCCTGGTGAAACCCATCTTATCCCAACGGGTATCGCAATACATATTGAAGATCCTAGTTTAGCTGCAACTATTCTGCCACGTTCAGGTATGGGTCATAAGCACGGTATTGTATTAGGTAATTTAGTGGGCTTAATTGATTCAGATTATCAAGGTCAGTTATTCATATCTTGTTGGAATCGTGGCGATACACCTTACACAATAGAAATTGGTGATCGTATTGCTCAATTGGTGATTATTCCAGTAGTACAAATCAGACTAAATAAAGTTGAATCCTTCGATGATAGTGATCGCGGTGATGGTGGCTTTGGTCATTCAGGAAGTCGATAAAATTCTTTCACCATGACAAAGCCATACCCTAACTCATCAATGATAAAAAATATTATCAATAAGGATATTTTTAAAGCCTATGATATTCGTGGAAAAGTAGGTACAGATTGGTGTTTGAACGAAAACTACAATGATGCTTTTTTAATTGGCCAAGCACTCGGTAGCCAACTAATTTCAGAAAAATCAAATGACATCATCGTAGGTCGTGATGGTCGTAACTCTAGTGAGAATATCTCAGAAAGCTTAATATTAGGCCTATTATCTGTAGGCTGTAATGTTACTGATATAGGTCTTACAGCAACTCCGGTTGTTTACTTTTGTCTTGATCAACTCAATATACCTAACTGTGCAATGGTTACAGGCAGCCATAACCCGCCATTACATAACGGTATAAAAATGGTGACTAATAGGGTTGCTACTTCACAGCAAATGATCGAATCTTTGTACTTCGATATTATTGGTGAAGATTTTGAAGGTGATCTTGGTACTTTTTCACATTACGACAGTGCCATTACGGAATATCAAAAAGCGATTGCTAACAACATAAATCTTAATAAACCACTTCGTATAGGTATTGATGCCGGTAATGGTGCTACGGCATTGTTTGCTCAAAGTCTCTTTGAAATATTGGGTTGCGAAGTACACCCCCTATTTTGCGAAGTTGATGGTAACTTCCCTAATCATTCACCTGACCCAACGACACCAGAGAATTTGGAATCTTTGATTGAGTTAGTAAAAGAAAACAATCTAGATATTGGCATAGCTTTTGATGGTGATGGCGATCGAATGATTGCTGTTGATAACGAAGGAAATCTTTTATGGCCAGATCGTATATTGATTTTATTAGCTCAAGAAATACTCGCCATAAAACCAAATTCAAGAATTGTATTCGATATTAAATGTAGCATGTTATTAGCGACTGAAATCCGAAAAGCTGGTGGCCAAGCAGCATTTTGCCCTAATGGTCATTCAATAATGAAACGTGAAGTACTAAGACTTGATGCGATAATGGGCGGTGAGTTTAGTGGACATATAGTATTACGTGATCGCTGGAATGATTTTGATGATGCACCATATGTAGCTGCACGTTTTCTAGAAATCTTATCAAATACTGATAAAACCTGTGCTGATGTTTTTCGATATATTCCAGATTCATTTTCAACTTATGAATATAAGATAAAAGCAAAAGATATTCATGACGCTACTGAATTAGTCGCTAAGTTTATAAAAAACGCAGACTTTTCTGGCGCTACTCTAAATACTCTAGATGGCTTACGCGTAGAATATGATGATTGTTGGGGATTAATACGCTCATCTAATACCAGCGCATCAATAGGAATACGTTTCGAAGCAACTAGTGCAGAACGTCTCAAAGAAATTAAACAGCAATTTAGAACTGTATTTAAAACAATTGCTTTCGAACAAGAATTACCTTTTTAAATCTACTCAAATTAGACCTTTTGAATCTATAATATAATTTGCTGTTAAGGACTAATTATTACCTAGTACTTAGAACCGCACTTTAAAATAACTTAAAAGAAGCTTTTGATAAAAGTTTCGGTAATAACACTCAATAAAGAAATTAACCATGCCATCAGAAGCCAAACAAATTGCCCAAATATTAACTGAAGCATTACCTTATATTCAGCGCTATTCGGGTAAAACCATCGTGATTAAATACGGCGGAAACGCCATGACTGATGAAAAATTAAAACAGAATTTCGCTCATGACGTAGTGTTATTAAAACAAGTAGGTATTAATCCAGTTATTGTGCATGGAGGCGGCCCGCAAATTGGCAACTTACTAGAAAAAATTGGCAAAGAAAGCAACTTCATTGAAGGTATGCGGGTAACAGATGCAGAGACAATGGATATAGTCGAAATGGTTTTAGGTGGACTCGTCAATAAACAGATAGTGAACAACATTAATCAAGCGGGTGGACGAGCTGTAGGATTAACTGGAAAAGATGGAAATTTAATTACTGCAGAAAAATTAAACATAACAAATGCAGCATCTGAATTGATCGACTTAGGCCAAGTAGGAACAGTCAAAAAAATTAACCCTAGTATCGTAAAATTACTCGATAGTGAAAAATTTATTCCAGTGATTGCCCCTATTGGAGTAGGCGAAAATGGTGAGTCATACAATATTAACGCAGATGTTGTTGCTGGTGAAATTGCTGCAATTTTAGGCGCTGAAAGATTACTACTATTAACAAATACCTCTGGAGTACTGGATAAACAGGGTTCGTTATTAACAGCCCTTGATAAAATAGAAGTTAAAAAACTTACTGAAGATGGAACTATAAAAGGTGGAATGCTTCCAAAAATTCAATGCGCCTTAGACGCGGTTGATGCGGGAACAGAGTCAGCATGTATCATTGACGGCCGCGTACCTCATGCCGTTTTGTTAGAGTTACTTACCGATGAAGGTATCGGTACATTAATAAAAGGAATCTAATTAAACGTTAAACTTCTCAGTTACAGGAAACATCGTTGAAATGCGGTGTGCTGTACCATCGAGCCTTACTGATATTTTCTTAACTTCAGGGTCTTTAATAAATTCTGATAAGGTTATTGCACTTAAAAATTTCAATAACTGTTCGCTTAAGTCATTCCATAAATGATGTGTTAGACATCGCTCTCCTTTATTGCAGTCTAGGTTTCCCTTGCAATTAGTACTATCGATTGACTCATCTACCGCTAAAATTATATCAGCTACACTTATTTGCCCAGGAGGTTTACCTAAGCGGTAACCACCGCCAGGTCCGCGAACACCTTGAACTAATCCTGATTGACGTAGCAATGAAAATAACTGTTCTAAGTAGGATAGAGAGATACCCTGACAACTTGAAATATCAGATAACGTCACTGGGCCTTCATTATCATGTAAGGCCAAGTCCATCATAGCAGTAACTGCGTAACGGCCCTTAGTTGATAACTTCATAATAAACCTCAAAAATGTTTTTACTAGAATCATTGTATACCTTTAATACAACTTGTCTATACATACATATACACTAGTTGTACAAAAAACCATTATTTAAAAATAGGATTTATAGTTTTATCTATATGTTTCAAAAAATAATTAAGAATAAGAAGTGATTTATATTTCAAGAAATATTATTTCAACATCCACGAATATATACAAAATTAACACTTTGGTAATAGATATATAAGGTTTATAGAGATAGGGCTAAATAGGGAGGATAAAACAGGCTATAAATATAAGAAAAACTAATTTAGGTACTATTGAGAAGAGAGGAACTTTATTAGATATTTTTAACAAATAATTATTAATATTTAGTTTAGTGTTGTTGAGCCTATCAAGGCATTAAGTCCAAATTCAATCTTTA
>CALISP010000201.1 GCA_938041705.1 uncultured Cocleimonas sp.
TGTTCTTCAACTATAGTATTCATAAATTAAATTCTATCGAATGTGTATAGACAATAGTTACTATGCGATACTACGTCCACTTATTATTTCGTTAACTCAAAAATTGTTTTAAAGGAAAGATTAATGCCCTCCAATACCCCCGTACAGCGTGCTTTATTAAGTGTTTCAGATAAAACTGGGATTTTAGAATTTGCCCAAAAACTTCATGCTAGAAATATCGAATTACTTTCAACGGGGGGTACAGCAAAACTACTCGCTGATAATAATATCCCTGTGATTGAAGTCTCTGATTACACAGGTTTTCCTGAAATGATGGACGGACGAGTAAAAACTCTACATCCTAAAATTCATGGTGGTATTTTAGCCCGTCGTGGCACAGATGATTCGATCATGGCAGAACATAACATTCCACCGATTGATTTAATTATTGTAAACCTTTATCCCTTTGCAGAAACTATAGCAAAGCCCGATTGTAGCTTTGAAGATGCGATTGAAAATATAGATATTGGCGGACCAACAATGGTTCGCGCCAGTGCTAAAAATCATGTGCATGTAGCTATCGTTGTAAATCCATCTGATTACGAGTTAGTAGAACAAGAATTAGATGAAAATAACGGCAGTATTAGCCCTAAGACACGGTTCAAATTAGCCACAAAGGCATTTGAGCATACTGCGGCTTATGACGGTATGATTGCGAATTACTTAGGCAAAATTGTGGAAAATGGCGAGCCACTTGCATCAGGTCAAAGTGTTTTTCCATCTACCTTCAATATGCAATTTAAACTAGCACAAACGACACGTTATGGTGAAAATTCTCATCAAAAAGGTGCCTTCTATACTGAAGAGAACATTCAAGAGTCTTGTATATCGAGTGCTAAACAACTTGGCGGAAAAGAACTTTCATACAACAATATTGCTGATACCGATGCAGCTTTAGAATGTGTAAAACAATTCGATAAAAGTCCAGCCTGCGTTATTGTAAAACATGCAAACCCTTGTGGAGTTGCAACAGGGTCAACGTTACTTGAAGCCTATGAACGCGCTTTCAGTACCGACCCAGAATCAGCTTTTGGAGGTATTATTGCATTCAATCAAGAGCTTGATGCAGAAACTGCTAAAGCTATTGTAGAGAAGCAATTCGTCGAAGTTATTATTGCACCTTCTGTTAGTGAAGCTGCCATCCAAGCAGTCAGTGCTAAAGAGAATGTGAGATTACTTGCTTGTGGCGCTTTTAGTACACCGCAACCACGTTTAGACTACAAAAGAGTCAATGGCGGTTTATTAATTCAAGACGCAGATTTACAACTACATGAAAAACTTGAAATCGTAACTAGACGTCAGCCTACTGATGATGAAATGCGAGATCTATTATTCGCTTGGAAGATTGCAAAATACGTTAAATCAAATGCTATTATTTATGCCAAAGATGCAATGACAATTGGTGTAGGTGCTGGTCAAATGAGTCGAATAAACTCTGCACGTATTGCTGGTATAAAAGCTGAGCATGCGAATTTAGAAGTTAAAGGTTCGGTTATGGCTTCAGATGCCTTCTTCCCTTTCCGCGATGGTCTGGATGCTGCTGCTGAAGCTGGAATCGTTGCTGTTATCCAACCCGGTGGTTCAATGCGAGATGATGAAGTCATCGCAGCTGCAAATGAAGCTAACATTGCTATGGTGTTTACGGGTATTCGTCATTTCAGGCATTAAGAATAAACTCCATCTTTTTAAGTTTATCCTAGACATAAAAAAGCAGAGCTAAGCTCTGCCTTTTTATGCTTTATCATTTCATAATTAGCCAATAACTATTACTTTTGATCTCGAGCGGCTTGAATAGCTTCGGCCATTTCAGCTTCGACTTCACTATCAAACTCTCCGATCTCATCAGTATCCATCGTTCCTGCTTCAGGGTCGTTATAGACATTAATATCTAGCTTACCTTCACTTTTAGCGACAATCGAAGATACAGTAGCATCTCCAGACACATTAACCGCAGTTCTAATCATATCCATCAAACGATCAACACCAAGAATCAAACCAATACCTTCAATAGGTAAGCCTACTTGTGCAAATACCATCGAAAGCATAATCAAGCCAACGCCCGGAACACCAGCCGTGCCAATTGATGCAAGCACTGACATCATAATAACGGTCAGATAACCTGATATACCAAGTTCGACGTTGTATACATTAGCAATAAAGACTGTAGCAACGCCCTGCATTATAGCTGTTCCGTCCATATTGATGGTCGCACCAAACGGAACTGTAAAAGAAGCAACTGAATTATTTACACCAAAGCGTTCTGTTACAGTTCTCATGGTAACAGGGATAGTTGCATTGGAGCTTGCCGTACTAAAAGCAAAAACTTGAACGTTTCTGATCTTCTTTAAGAACATGGCTGGACTTAACCCGGAGAAGACTTTTAACACAATCATTAAAGTAATAAACAAATGGAACATTAAAGCGCCAACTAATACTAGAACGTACCCAGCGAGAGAATAAAGTAAATCTAGACCCAAAGTAGCAATCGATTTAGCGATTAATGCAAATACTGCATAAGGCGCAACTGCCATAACGATTGTCACCATCTTCATCATTATTTCATTAGCTATTTCTGCACCAGCAACGAAGCTTTTCGCTTTCCGGCCAACTAATAACATACTGATACCAAGCAAAATAGAGAAGAATATCAGCGGTAACATATCGCCTTGCGCCATTGCTTTGACTGGATTCGTAGGAATAATATCAATCAAAACTTGAGTTAAAGGCGGTGACTCTTTACCAGAAAAAGCAGCATTGGTTTCAACATTCATGCCTTTTCCGATACCAAAAGATACAGCAATGATAATTGCAGTAGCGATCGCAATAGCAGTTGTCATCATATATAAGGCAAACGACTTACCTCCAACGCGACCTAACATCCTGATATCCCCTATGCCACAGACGCCACAGATAAGAGAGAAAAATACCAAGGGTACAACTAACATTTTTAAAGCATTTACAAACATCTTTCCGACAACATGAAATAAGCCGTTGACGATATACTCATTAATAAACGTCCCTGGTGCATTCATCCCTGTAAGATTGATAATCAAACCCAGGATAATGCCCAAAGCCATGCCCAACAACACTTTAACTGTTAAACTCATTTTTTTAGCTTCACTCATAGATACACTCCATTATTAAATATCTAACATTTTTATATATACATAAAATACTCTTTTACAAAGTATTTACATGAGTTTAGTACAGATTTACTCAAGTCTGATGAAGTTTTTTTAAATCGATGGTATACAACTGATAACACTGTCTTTTTATCTATAAAGTGATTTTAATGGCAAGCATTTGATAAAATAAAAAACAAACGTAAATTCAGACATAGCCTACTTTAAAAAATTCAAAAACAGATTTAATCTTTAATATAATTAAATTCTTTAAAATTATATTAAGCTATTACGCTTTAATGATAATGATATGATGTGAAAAATAATTAAATAAAGGAATGTCTCTAAATGTTTGTATCTACCCTACTAGCACTCCATGTTTTAGCCGTTTCGGTTTGGGTTGGAGGCATGTTTTTTGCCTATAATGCACTTCGTCCGGCAGCTGCGACTGTGCTTAAGCCACCTCAGCGATTGACACTTTGGGTTGCCACATTTCGTCGTTTTTTTCCGTGGGTTTGGTTGTCTGTAATTATAATTTTGATAACCGGTTTATGGATGATGTTGTCATTACCTAAAGCACCTGCCCACATTCTTATAATGGCAATTTTAGGCATAATCATGATGCTTATTTTTGGTCATGTATATTTCGGACCTTACAGACGTTTAAAACATGCAGTAACCAATGAAAATTGGCCAGAGGGAGCGAAACATCTCGGACAGATACGCATATTAGTCGGTGCTAATACTATTATTGGATTGGT
>CALISP010000202.1 GCA_938041705.1 uncultured Cocleimonas sp.
AAACGTTTATTTAAAGTCAATCAAAGACTTCTAATATATTAATTTATTTCAACTAATTCGCGTGTTCCTGATTCAGATGGAGCATTGATGTTACCAAACTCCAAAAATACAGTTACGCCTGTTGCAATATCAATCCAAGAAGTACCCACTACATCGGTCTCTTCTGTTAATACTCTAAACGTATTGAAGGTTCCTGCTTCTGTCGTTCTTGGGACATTAACAGCCTGAATTGTAAGATTTTTGCTATGTTGTATAGAGCCATCAGGAGATGTCTCAACAAAGGTAGAATTTAAAGTTTGACCTTCACAGACTTCATCAACGAATATACGTTGAAAAGGTTGATAATCAGTCACTGTGGTTAGACCAAAAGAGGTAATAGTTTCTCTTGTTATATCACGGAAATTATTTGCAATGGTGAATGTTTCGACGAGAGTGCTAGCGACGGATATACCGGCTACAGTAATACCAAATTCTTGTGTTACAGATGTATTACTAACGGCAGTTATAGTTCGTTCAGATGTAGTGACAACTGCTCCACTATCATCTTTAAGTTCAAACTTTACTTTCTGCCCAACCAGAGGACGCGGGAAGTTAACGCAACCGCCAGTTCCTGAACCCGTGCCTCCACCTGTTCCACCTGAAACGCTATCTTCTCCTCCGGCAGTACTATCTCCTCCCATGTCTGTAGTACTTTCAGTCGAACCACCACCTCCACAAGCAAATAATCCAATACTGATTAATACGCCTACACTTAAATAACTCATTTTTTTAAATTCTTTTCGCACGACAATTCTCCCTAATTGTTTATGTTCAAATAAGTATATATTTCAATACTTATAAAGAAGCATGTCAGAAGAGTGTAATGAAACGTGAAAGAGGTGTGGTTTTTGAAATATATTATTTAGAGTGCTTTAATTAAGAATATAACCTTCACCATAGATGCTAGAAATACAAATATTGGGGATTTTTTTACGAAGCTGACTTACTTGATTTTTGATTGAATCGATAGATATTTCTCGATCGTATGCATTGTCCCATAATGTTACTATTATTTTTTCGTAACTAATGGGCTTACCTTTATAATTAATAAAAAGTTTTAAAAGTCGATGCTCTTTTTCAGCCAATGTTATTTGCTTACCCTGTTGGTTTAAATGTTCTTGCTCTTTATCCCAAGTAAAATTATCACTTAGTTTTATAAAGCGAGAAGGGTTACACATTAGTTCATCAGCCAGTATATTTAATGTCTCTTTAAACTCCTTCGGAGGAACTGGTTTTATAAGATATTTAGTGAGTTTAAGCTCGGTGGCTCTTAGAAGTTTTTCTTTTTCTGTAAATGCTGTAAGCATAATGATTTTAATATTTGAATCATTCTTGCGAATTTCTTGGGCAACAGTAAGTCCATCAATATTCGGTAAGTTTATATCGAGTAAAATTACATCTGGGTGATGCTTACTGTATTGATTTAATGCTTTTTTACCATCAGATGCTAGATGAATTTCCCCAAAGTAATTACCTAAATATTCTGCAATGTTTTTTTGTATTTCAGGTTCATCTTCAACATAAAGAATAGAATGTTTTTTTAGTATTGAAATCATTAGTCTTCCTTATTTCAAAAAATTACTTAACGCTATAGTAAATTTGGCACCACCTGCTGTGTTAGTAGCTACTATTTCTCCTAGCATTTTTTGCTCTACAATAATCTTAGCCAGATACAGCCCCAATCCTGTTCCTCCTGATTGTTCTTTTGTTGTGAAATAAGGAGTAAAAATAGTTTCTAAGTTTTCAGGAATAATGCCTCCAGCATTATCTTCGACACTAAAATAAACCAAATCTTTCTGCGTCATACTTTCTATTATTATTAATTTATTCGCCGTATCACGCTTATTAAGAACTTCAACAGCGTTACTCAATAATATAATAATCACTTGTATCAACTCGCTTCTATAAGCAGATATTAATGTTTCGTCGTGTACTTTGTAATAGATCTCAATGTTGTTAAAACTATTCTTCATGAGAGTAAGTACATCGTTAATTGCACTTTCAAGCGTAAGATGTGTTTGCTGTTTTTCTACTTTAAACAAACCCCGAAAGTCTTCTATTGTTTGAGACATATGTGCGGTTAACATGGCAACTTCATCAATCTTGGTGTCCATATAATCGTTGTTTTGTTTTTTAGATTTATCTGTATTACTTGTATGAAGAGCGTTGTCCATATTCATTAAAATTGAATTTATATGCATTAATGGTTGTCGCCATTGATGAGCTATCGAATCAAGCATATCCCCCATATTAGCTTTCCGACTTTGGCGTAAAAGCATTTGCTCTTGTTCTTTTCGTTGATTTATTTCATCGTTTATTTTAGCTTCAAGCTTGTTGCTTACTAATTTGAATTCTAGAGCATCTTTTTCAATTTTTTCTAAAAAGAAGTATGAAAATGCAGAAAATATGAGAAATGAATTTATAAAAGTAAATTGAGCTAGTTCAGAAAAGCCTAAATCAACATATTGATTAATCAGAATAATACTGATTAGCAAAAGGAGTGTAAGAATGATTCCATATCTTTTGCCCATTAATACAAAGCTAGCAAATACGACTAAGAAAAACCAAATCAATCTAAATTCATCATGCAAAATAGTAAATAAGGCCGTATAAAATAGAATGAGTGAGCTAATAACAATATTGTTTACTGTGAATAAATAATAACTTTTCTTTTTTCTTAGAAGATAAAGCGATAAAAGACATGAGAATGTGTAGAACAATAAGGTTTTTTCATACAAGGGAGCAAAAGGAACAAGATCAAAAATAGAAGCAAAGAAATTTACTAATGTAAAAAATGCAGCTATCAACAATAATGAATTTAATAAAGAGAAACGGAATCTTTGCAAATTATCGCTTTCAACAAACAAGTGTCCGCTGGTTAGAAAATTATTTAAAGGACCTCTCATATAAGCAATCTTCTTAAATTAATAAAATTAAAAACCTTTAAAGCTTAGCAATTAAAAATTATGACAAAAGAAAGTAATGAATCGTGAAAATTAACAAAGTACTAATTCCTCTTAGTAATCTTCTAAAGTAATAATGCTACTGTCTTTTGAGCGAGATATTTTTGTTGATTGAAATAAAACAAAATCAGAAAAAAGAAATTACAAGCTACTGTTATCTTATGTTTGTAGTTTTGCGTATTAAATCTTTGATTATAAAACGCGCAGAATGACAATGTTGTTGAATTAAATGATTCTCATTTTGAGAGTTATTATTCAAGTAATCGTTATTATTGTTATTTAGGATATCACACAATATCCTAGCACAGAGTCCGCTAGTGGTTAGTCCACGTGAACCTAGCCCAGCTAGAACAAATAACCCTCCAATGTATTTTGCATCCGGGTATTCTTTGTATTGTTTGCCTTGGTGTAAATCATTGTACTTATCAGTGTAGAAATCTTGATCAGCTAAGCCTCCAAAATAGGGGAACCGGTCGGGAGTTGTCATGCGAATTGCTGCATGTGCACTGTTTATATCGACAAAAGAATCAGCGAGTTGAGGGAGGTATTTACTTAATTGCTCTAGATTATTTTTGTCAGTCTCAGTATTTAACTCAGTATCATTAATATTACGTTCAAAGCTCGCGCCAAAGGTTAACTGTGAAGTAGTGTCTGAAATAGGGGTGAGATAGCCCTCGTGGCCGATAGTCGTCTTTAGTTGATTAGCAAAAGCATTTGATGGGGCAGTGGTGGTTTGCCCAGCTACCGGCATTGATGGGAGATTCTTGGTTTGTGAAAATCGATTTAAATCCTTACCCGAGGTGATAATTACTGCTTCTGCTGAGGCAATTATTTTGCCTTGTTTATTACATAGTTGCCAATCATCAGATTCATTTTTCCTTGTAAGGTTTATCACATCAGTTTTTAGAATGACGTTTAATTTTCCAGAGGCTTCAATCGAATTTTTAGACTCGCAATCATTAAGTAATACTTCACAGAAACTTACAGGATTAATCCAACCTGCCTGGGGAAAATAGCTGGCTTTGTAATTGAGAGGAATTCCAGCAATATCTGTGCTTTGCTTTTGATCAAGCAGTTGTAAAAAAATCTGATCAAAATCTCTATTTTTTAAGGACTCCCAACGCAACTCTTCACGAGCATTGTGCGCAAGTTGTAATAAGCCACAGGCATGCCAATCTAAATTTTGATGGCGATTTTTGAGTGATGTTAATTGTGTAATGGCATAGTCAAAACAAGATACGTAAAAGTCTTCACCAGTACTAGATTGTGCAGTCATTTTCGGTGAAATAATTCCGGCTGGATTACCTGAAGCTTGTTGCGCAATTTTCTGTTCACGGTCAATCAGAGTAACTTGCCAGCCTGCTTGTACTAAGTGCCATGCTATCTGACAGCCTGCAATACCTGCCCCAATCACAACAACATGTTTACTTTCCCAGTTATATTGAGGATAGCGAAACCATGCAGGGATTTGTTTTTGATTTGCCATTAAGATTGAGTAATAGCGTAAAAGTAGGGGGGTGTCATTATTAATACTTTACAGGAAAAAACTCAGCTAGTAACAGCAATGACGCCTTCATAGAATAGATAAGAGGCATAAGCTAACAATAATAAGGCATTGAATATATTAAATTTATCTTTTGCTATTTTAGCGCCATATTTACCAATGTTTGCCCACATGAAAAATCCAAAGAAATAGAGAGGTACTCCAATTAGATAAAACAACACACTATTGCTGATTTCATTTGAAGTGTAATTAGCAGTGAGAATGCCAGCAGGTACGGTTAGCCAGACTTTGGGGTTTGTCCAAGATAATAACGTCATGCCTTTCCACGAAAATACAAAACTAGCATCTTTTGTAACCGTGCTTTTGAATGTTTTATAAGCGAGATATAAAATTACACCAGTACCGATAAAATAGAGTGAGTTGTAAATGCCTTGATGCAATTGTCCAATGGTTTTAACCATCAAACACATTACCATCATCATTGGAAACCAACCAACGACTTGATAAATCACGTAGTGTCTTAGTAATTCAGTAATTGGGGTATGTTTGGCACTACTAGCGACAGTGATCCAGAAAGGTCCGGCACTGAGGGTGAAAGAAGCCCAGAATAAAATACTGGGTAAAATGCTTTCGAGTATATTCACATGTAAAAGTATCTATATAACTAATATGATAAAAGTAGGGGGGTGTCTTTTAATTGTCTAAGAACACCTTAGGATCTTGTTCCAGTTCCTTTTTTAAGTAACTGATAAGCAATTGTATAAAGCCCTGCTGTAAAAATAATAATCAAGCCAAAACTCACCCAAGGGTTTATATCTGATTCACCTAAAATTCCATACCGAAAGCCATTGACCATGTACAACACTGGGTTAGCTAATGACACAGTCTGCCAAAAATCAGAGAGTAAATTAATCGAATAGAACACTCCTCCAAGGTATGTTAAAGGTGTTAAAACGAAGGTTGGTACGATACTGATATCATCAAAGTTTTTAGCGTAAACCGCATTTATAAAACCTGCGATAGAAAACAACATCGAGGTCATCAAAAGAATACCAATAGTAATCAATGGATGCTTTATAGTTAAGTCTGAGAAGAATAAGGAAACGATAGTGACGATAACACCAACCAAAATTCCACGCGCCATTCCACCGCCAATATAACCCAATAAGATGACGTGATTGGGAATTGGGGATATCAGCATTTCTTGAACATGCCCATACATTTTTGCATTGAAAAATGCAGCGACTACATTTGAATATGAGTTAGTAATAACCGACATCATAATCAAACCAGGGATGATGTACTCAATATAATTAAAGCCATCCATATCACCAATTCTTGAGCCGATAAGATTGCCAAAAATTACGAAATAAAGCGTCATCATAATCGCAGGTGGGACTAAAGTTTGTACCCAAATACGTAAAAAACGCATCACTTCTTTTACAATAATAGTTTTGAAAGCTACGAGGTTTTGTTGTGTATTCATGCCTGAACCTCTGTTGATTCTGTTGTTGTAACAGTTTCAGGGATTTCATTCACTTTACCCTTTTCAACTAAACTGATGAAAAGTTCTTCTAAACGATTGGTTTTATTGCGCATACTCATAACACGAATATTATGTTTACTCAGTCCTTCAAACAAAAAATTCAAAGATCGTGACTTATCGATATCTGCTTCTAGACTATTTGCATCAATCTGTCGCAATGTAAGCCCTTCAACTTCAGGTAAGGTATCCAAAGGCTCTTTAAGATCTAAAACAAATGTCTCGATACTTAATCGAGAAAGGAGATTCTTCATGCTGGTACTTTCAACCACTTCGCCTTTGTTGATAATGGCAATGTTGTGGCACATGCTTTCAGCTTCTTCAAGATAATGTGTTGTCAGTATTATGGTTGTGCCTGCGGCATTTAATTGAGTTAAAAATTTCCACATCGAACGACGAATCTCAATATCGACACCAGCTGTTGGCTCATCCAAAATTAATAGTTTTGGTTTGTGAATTAAGGCACGTGCAATCATCAAACGACGTTTCATGCCGCCTGAAAGTTTATTGGCTTGTTCGTTACGTTTATCCCAAAGCTCTAAATGTTTTAGCAACTCTTCTGCTCGGCCTAAAGCCGTTTTGCGGTCTATGCCATAAAAGCCAGCTTGATTGAGTAGTATTTCAAGCACAGGCTCCCAGACATTAAAGTTGAATTCTTGAGGGACTAAGCCTAGACACTCCTGAGCTTTTTCTCTATCGGTTTCAAGGTTATGGCCGAATACTTCAATTTCACCCGCAGTTTTATTGACTAGTGAGCAGATGATACCGATCGCCGTTGATTTACCAGCGCCATTAGCGCCGAGTAAAGCAAAGAAATCACCTTGTTCCACTTCGAGATCAATTCCTTTGAGGGCATGTATCTTGCCGTCGTAGGTTTTTTTTAGTTTGGTAATTTTGAGTGCTTTTTCCATAGCTGTAGTTTGTGGTATGTTCCAGTTGAATTCAATCTTAATAGTGAGCTAAAAATAAAAATGAAACCATGGTTTATCTATATTCTTAGCTGTGCAGATAAAACCTTATACACGGGAATCACTACAGACCTAGATAGACGTTTAATCGAACATAACGCTTCAAAGTCTATTACCAAGTATACGCGTGCTCGCCAACCAGTCACGATGGTATATAAGGAACAGACAGAAACACGTTCAAGTGCTGGAAAACGCGAAGTATTTATAAAGTCATTAACAAGAGCTCAAAAGCAATTATTGATAAAGCAGCATTGCATAGTAAGTAAAACCAAAAAAAACACGAAAAAACACGCAAAACTAAAATAGAACTAAAGAAATGAAAAAACTGACCGTATTGATAATTACTCTAATCTTATTTAGCATATCGTTTAATACGCAAGCCAAGAATATTGGTGGCTGCTTTCAAGCTACAGAATCCTGTGAGGCATTCCAATCATTCCGGAAAAAGACTAACCCTGGCAATGTGCGTTTGAATGAAGATAGCCAATATAAAGTCTTAGAATCAAGCAAGAAAATGAAAGCCTATAGAATTCAAATCGATAGTATAGATAAATCAGCGCGTTGGGTGACCAAAAGCTGCGGTGATTGGCTAAAGAGCTGTACCATTAATAAAGAACAAATTTCTAATAAGAAACAGATTAAAAAAGAGTATAAAAAAAGAGGTAAAAAAGCATCCCAGTATTTACTAGCACTAACATGGCAGCCTGCTTTTTGTGAAGGTAAGTCACGTAAAAAGGAATGTAGAACCCAAACACAAAATCGTTACGATGCTAAACATTGGTCACTCCACGGCCTTTGGCCACAACCACGCAATAATACTTATTGTGGTGTGAGTGATATTGATAAAGGTATCGACAGAAATAGTCGTTGGCATTTACTTGAGCCTGTAAAGCTCAGCCAAAAAACAGCGCAAGCATTAGCATTTACGATGCCGGGTATGGCATCTAATTTACATCGACATGAATGGATAAAGCACGGCACTTGTTATGGTAAAGATGCTGAAAGCTATTACACCGATTCAATCTACCTAACCGAGCAAATAAACAACTCCGCGGTAGGTGCTTTGTTTAGTCGCAATATCGGTAAAAGAGTCAGCTTAAAAGAAGTTCGCCAACGTTTTGATCAAGCCTTTGGCAAAGGCACTGGCAGAAAAGTGAATTTACGTTGTGATCGAAAAGGTTTGATTAGTGAATTATGGATAAATCTTAGTGGTGAGATTAATAACAAGGCTTCAATGTCGTCATTACTAGAAAATGCAATTGATGCGGGCTCTACTTGTAAAGCGGGTAAAGTTGATAGAGCAAATAAATAATAGATAAGGAAAAGGAAGATACCTCAATGATCGTTGCCCCAATCAAAGAAGAAACAAGTTTCGATGTATTTGAAAAGCTCGATATTCGTGTAGGTACCATTGAAAGCGTGGAGGATGTTGAAGGAGCTGATAAATTGATGTGTCTGAAAGTTAACTTTGGCGATCATCATCGCAATATCGTTGCAGGTATTAAACAAGAGCGTGAAAATCCACAAGAAATTGTTGGTTTGCAGGCTTTGTTTGTAGTTAACCTTCCACCACGAAAAATGAAAGGTATTTTGTCGGAAGGGATGATGTTCGATATCGGTTATGCTGATGGGGTATAGCCTGCTTTGTCTATACCCGAACGCACAGTGCCAAATGGAACGAGGGCAGGTTAATTAAAAAATCAAAAATGGACAAAAAGTCAGGGGGTGTCTTTTTAATCTATTAGCCTTTTATTTTTGCTGGCATTTCTTCTAAAATAAAATTAATCAATGCTCGTGTTTTTGCTGGCATAAATTCTTTTTCTGGGAAAACAACATACATTGGTAAACCTTCAATTGGTTGATACTCAGGCAATATAGAGACTAATTTCCCCTTACTAAGTGCATCACCTAAGAGTCCTTTGTCGATAAGTAAAATCCCAGTATGTTCAAGTGCGGCTGAAACTAATGCACTTGGATCATTGACGGTTAATGGTCCAGAAACAGTAATACTTTCCTCTCCTTTGTCGCCAATAAACGTCCATGTGTTTAAAGAAATATCTAAGCTTCTATAAAACAAACAATGATGATTTACTAAATCGCTTGGTGTTTTTAATGGAGGAGCATTTTTTAAATACTCTGGGCTTGCGCAAAGTGTCCAAGATAAATCACAGAGTTTCCTTGCTATCAAATTTGAATCCGTTAAGTGACCAACTCGAATAGAGATATCTACGTTTTCGGCAACCATATCAGCAGTACGATCATCTAATTGCAGGTTTATCCTTAACTTTGGATAGCGCTCTAAAAATTGAGATAATAAAGGAACCAGATGGATTCGACCAAACGCAACTGAGCAAGAAATTTTTATCTCACCTGCTATTTCAGACTGGTGATCTTCACTGATGTGTTCAATTGTCTGCAAAGCTAATTCAACTTTATGGGCTTCTTGCAGAACTTGCCTACCTACTCCTGTAAGCACTATCTTTCGAGTGGTTCTATTGAATAGTCTAGATCCGATTTTCTTTTCCAAAGCAGCTAATTGTTTACTCACGGATGATCGGCTTATATTCAATTGTTGTGCTGCAGCTGAGAAACTACCTAATCTATTTATTTGAGAAAAGAGAACCAATCCCTTCATATTTTCATTTTCAAGCGACATTATTTTGCTCATTGTTTCTTTAATGGAAACAATGTAGTGGAAAAAACAGATCTAATCAAGACGCAAGTCAGGGCGTATGATTCAATTACTTTAACTAAAAATGAAATGAGTAATACTATGAAAGCAGTACAAATTAATGAATTTGGTGATAGAAGCGTTTTGAAGTTGAATGACGATGTCCCTGTTTTTGTTCCAACATCAAAAGAAGTACTAATCAAAGTTAAATCGGCTTCCGTAAACCCAGTTGATTGGAAAATTCGCGAAGGATACTTACAGCCCATGTTAAATCATCCACTGCCATTAACGCTTGGTTGGGATGTATCGGGTGAAGTAACCGAAGTAGGAGATCAAGTAAGTCACCTTAAAGTAGGAGATGAGGTATACAGCCGTCCAGACATAGCAAAAAATGGAAGTTATGCTGAATTCATAACTGTAGTTGCAGATGAAGTAGCAATTAAACCTAAATCATTATCTTGGCAAGAGGCGGCTGGCGTTCCATTGGCGGCTCTGACTGCATGGCAGTCGCTCTATGAATTTGCAAAATTAAAAGAAGGTGAGCGTGTGTTAGTACACGCTGGTTCTGGCGCGGTAGGTCAATTCGCGATTCAATTAGCAAAAATACGCGGTGCTTATGTTTACACCACAACCTCGTCAAAAAACACCGACTTAGTATTAGGTCTGGGCGCTGATGAAGCTATAGATTATAAAAATGAAGACTTTTCAGAGTTGAGAGATATTGATGTGGTTTTCGACACCATTGGCGGAGATACACAAGCAAATAGTTGGAAAACGTTAAAGAAAGGCGGCCGCTTAGTTTCTATTACTGAGAATCCAGATGAGGCAATCGCTACTAATCATGGCGCGACAGGATTCTTCTGTTTTGTTCAACCAAATCGCGAACAGCTTGAGAAGCTTGCTGAGTTTGCTGATGCAGGTAAGCTTAAAGTGAGTATCGACAGCGAATTTGGTTTAGATCAAGTAGCAGATGCGCATGAACGCAGTGAGACTGGTCGTGCACAAGGTAAGATTATTATAAACATTTCGTAATTAGTCACTTATAAGATTACTAAATAATATTTCAAAAGGCCTCTCAGCAAGAGGCCTTCATGTATTAATTTATGACCAATTAAAGAATATAAATATGCTAAAGAAAATATTAGGAATAGCCCCAAAATTAGAGTCAGATGGATCTTATAGCCCGTCTAAACTTGCATTGAAATTAGCAACGGCTGGCATCACTGATTTTGAAAATATCTCATACGAGAGATATCAAGGTAAGAAATCAAAAATTTTAGTTATTTTCACCGAACAAAAAAATATGGAGATGCAAAATGGCAAATTATTTTCTACAGGAAACCATCCAGTAGAAGCTTTAGTGCCAATGCTGCATCTTAAAAATGCGGGTTTTGAATTTGAAATAGTCACTCCTACTGGAAAGCCTGTTGTTTTTGAAATGTGGGCTTTCCCTGAGAAAGATGAACACGTAAAGGCACTTTACAACGAATATCATTCTAGTTTTGAGCAACCTAAAAGCTTAAAGGACTTTGTAAATAACGTTATTAATACCTCACCAGCAAAATCAAAACACAAAATAGAAAACTATTCCGCTGTATTTATACCAGGTGGTCATGGGGCTATGTTAGGTATTCCAGAAGATGAAAATGTAGGAAAAACCTTGAATTGGGCTCATGATAATCATTTGTTTACTATTACGCTTTGTCATGGGCCAGGTTCTTTGTTAGCAACCACACTAAATAATACGAGGTTTCTTTATGAAGGTTACAAAATGGCTGTTTTCCCAGATTCAGTTGATAAGATGACGCCTAAAATTGGTTATCTACCAGGTAAAATGCCATGGGGGTTAAGCGAAAAATTAAAGGGCTTAGGTGCCAATATAGTTAATACTAAGTCAGATAATACAGTCTGTTTGGATAGAGATTTAATAACAGGTGCAAGTCCATTAGCTTCTAATGAATTAGGTAAGCTTGCAGTTAAAACTATGTTGAATAAACTGAAGTAAATATCGTTTATAAAACAGACGGACAAATTGGA
>CALISP010000203.1 GCA_938041705.1 uncultured Cocleimonas sp.
GCTTTTAGCGAAAAGACACTATGTTTTACACGCTTTTTTTAGAACTTTTAAAGAATATGATAGACTAACTATCGTGTTAACAAATTTATATTTATTGGAGAAAGGAAACAAATGAGTCATTTAGATGTTGGTTCAGGTCAAATCGTTGCAAATGCAGCTGAAAGTGAACGCGCGAGTTTTATTAAACGAACTTATGTCCACCTTGCTGGTGCAATAGCTGTTTTTGCTGTTGTTGAAACTGCTTTAATTCAGTCTGGAATGGCTGTTAAATTTATGGGTTTAATTTCAGCCATGGGTAGCTTCGGCTGGCTAGCTGTTTTAGGCGTATTTATGTTGGTTTCTACTGTAGCTAACAATTGGGCGCATTCTGGTGTTTCGCGTGAAAAGCAATACATGGGCTTGGGTCTGGGTGTTGTGGCATATGCGGTTTTATTTATGCCATTAATAATGATGGCTCTTATGAGAGACCCTAGCGGTACTTTATTGCAGAATGCTGCAGTTGCAACCGCAGCACTAGTTGCAGGTTTAACCTTTACAGCTTTTTCAACAAAGATTAACTTCTCTTTTATGGGGCGTTTCTTGATGGTTGGTGGTTTTGTTGCAATGGGTCTAATAGTAGCAAGTATGCTTTTTGGGTTCTCTTTAGGTCTTTGGTTTACTGGTGGAATGATCTTATTTGCAGCTGCTTCAGTACTTTACAGTACATCAAACATAATCCATGAATTTCATACTCAGCAACATGTTGCTGCATCTTTATCATTGTTTTCAAGTGTAGGTTTATTGTTCTGGTATATCCTACAGTTCATGATGAGCATGGGTGGGGATGACTAATTATTGATCTGTTCCTAGATCTGGGAACAAAGATTAATGACATAGAGTTTCTCTGGCTGTTTTAAGAGCTAGAAATAATCAATAAAAGCCTAAAATTCTTTCGAGTTTTGGGCTTTTTTGTTTTTAACTATTTATGAAAGTAGTGTGAAATATATGGAAGGATTATCATGACTTACCATTTCGAATTAAAGAATGAACTTGGAGTGATATTCTGAATTCATTAATATTAGAAAACTGATGATAGTTCCTTGAGGTCAAATATTGTTTAAGAAGCATATTACTAAGAAAACTTTAGCACTAATCTTAATGCTAACCTTGCTTATGTTTGTCTCTCTATCATGTAGCGTAAAAGTTAATGATAAGTACGCAGGATTTCCCCAACCAAAAGCTGATTTTCAAGCCCATATTTCTGACGTTAAAAAGTATTTGTTAGCAACGCAATTGCCTGGGCGAAGCCCCGGTGATGTTGAATACAATCTTCCATTCGAGAAAAAATCCAAGTTGGGTATTCCATATCGTGGTCGTTTTATGTTGATTCATGGCTTAAACGACTCGCCTTATGTATTTAGTGATGTTGTAACTGAGCTAACTGATCGAGGTTTTGATGTGCGTGCTATTTTACTTCCTGGGCATGGCAATACGCCAGAAGCACAATTAAAGGTGTCTCATAAACGTTGGTTAAATTCTGCGCGTAGGCAATTAAACCTTTGGAAAAAGGACGATGTCCCATTATATCTTGGTGGGTTTTCAATGGGGGGTGTTATCTCCACTATTCTTGCTTTGGAAGATGAAGATATTGATGGATTATTACTTTTTTCGCCTGCATATAAAAGCAAAGTAAAGTACTTGCAATGGTCGTGGTTATATTCTCTCTATAAGCCGTGGATTTTCGGCAAAATGATCATTGAAGATAATCCGACTAAGTACAATTCTATTCCCGTTAATGGGGGTGCTCAATATTACAATTTAACCAAAGTACTGAAACGTAAATGGGGGCGTAAGAATCTGAATATACCTGTACTTATGGTTGTTTCAGATAATGATTCAGTAGTTGATGTTGACTTTACAACTCTTCTGTTTAACCAATACTTTACTTCAGATAAAAAACGCATGTTGGTATACGGCAACGAAAAAGATGTTAAGAGCACAGGTACGATAGATTATCGAGCTAGTGCTTATCCTGACCTTCGAATCATCAATCAGTCGCATCAAGGTATACTTATAGCGCAAGACAATCCTTTATTTGGCAAAGATGGTTCGGTTCTTGTTTGTAACGGTAACGACTGGCCAACATTTAGTGGCTGTTTGTATTCAAAAGAGGATCATTGGTTTGGTGCTCAGCACACTCCTTCTCCAGATAAAGTTCCAGTTGCTCGAACTACCTATAATCCGGATTTTATTGGTATGTTTGCAGAGTTTGACAAGGTATTTAATTAAAGCACGCTTTATATTTTCATCCAGTCCAATGTTTCAGTTGTACTCGGTCGATTAGTGATAAAGAAACATCACGTACATGATGTTCGCCCAAACTTTATATGGAGGAATGCGCCATGATTTGAATGGGAATATTAACTGTTTAGTTTTTTTTGTGTTTTGTTAAATAACTGAAGTGAATACAAAAAAGCCCGAACTTCTTATGATGTTCGGGCTTTTGATTATGTGTTTTTTGTGAAAACAGTCAAAAAGTAAGGAGGGGCTTTTAAGCCCTTAGAAGTTTTCTGTAGAGGTAAATAAACCTACTTTTAAATCTTTAGCAGAATAGATCTCTTTTCCATCAACTTCCATTACTGCATTTGCAACACCCATGACGAGTTTACGTTGGATCACACGAGTCATAGTGATTTTATAAGTTACTTTTTTTGCAGTTGGTAGTACTTGGCCAAAGAATTTAACTTCACCAGAGCCTAATGCTCTTCCACGACCTGGGCTACCAGACCAACATAAGAAGAAACCGACTAATTGCCACATTGCATCTAAGCCTAAGCAACCTGGCATGACAGGGTCGCCTTCAAAGTGACAGTCGAAAAACCAAAGATTAGGGTTTATATCCAATTCTGCGATGAGTTCTCCTTTACCGAATTCCCCACCATCCGAGTTAATCTCGACAATACGATCTAGCATCAGCATAGGTGGAGCAGGAAGACGCGCATTATCTTTACCAAATATTTCGCCTTTACCGCTCTTAATGAGCTCTTCGTATGTATACGAGTTTTGTCTTTCTGTAGTCATGCTTTTCCTTATTGATATGTGTATTTTATATAATTTTTAATCTTACTTGATATTCAATGAGCCGACCAGAATAAAGAACAACGCTTAAATATGTTGAGTCTTTAAATCAATCAAGCCAATAATCGATCAAGATTCCGATAAAAATGGCCATGCCAAGGTAGTTATTATTCAAGAATGCTTGCAGACATTTATCGGGCTCACGATTCTTAATTAATGTTTGTTGGTAATAAATCATTGCGGCTGCGATAAATATACTTAAGTAAAAAACGAAGCCACGCTCCGTTAAAATACCCACAATGGTAATTAATATCAGGGTGATTAACTGTAAAACTCCGATAATAAAAGTATCGTACTGACCGAATAAAATGGCAGTCGATTTCATGCCTCCTTTTATGTCATCTTCAATGTCGACCATACCGTATTGAGTATCGTATGCTGTTGTCCATAGCAATGAAGCAATAAACAATAACCATGCCTCTATAGGCGGTGCACTATTGGTAATTGCCACAAAAGCCATGGGAATCGCCCAAGCAAATGCTGCACCTAAATGAACTTGAGGGAAATGATGATAGCGTTTCATAAACGGGTATGTGGCGGCTAGAATTACAGCGACTATAGAGAATAGAATGGTATTTAGGTTAAGTTGTAAGACTAAGATGAAGGCTAAAAAAACTAAAATGCCAAATACTATGAGTGCTTCATTTGCGCTGATCTTCCCACTGGTTATTGGTCGGTCTTTGGTTCGAGATACATGCATGTCAAAATCACGATCAGCATAGTCATTAATAGCACAACCTGCAGAACGCATTAAAAACACTCCAATGCTAAAAATGATGAGTAGTTTTAGATTTGGGAGCCCCTCGGACGCAAACCATAGGCCCCAAAGAGTCGGCCAAAGTAATAGGTAGGTTCCGATAGGGCGATTAAACCGAATCAGTTCAGCATAAAGTCTTAATTTTTCTGTAGTTTGTACTGAGATCAAACCTAATATGTTTGCTTTTAGCATGGAGATTTGGAGTCGACGAGTAAGCGTTCTACAATATTTCCTTTTACTAAATGCTCTTCAATGATTTCATCAATATCATCTTTGTCTACAAAGGTGTACCAAGTTTCATCAGGGTAGATGACAAGAACAGGGCCTAATTCACACCGATTTAAGCAACCAGCCGAATTAATTCGTACTTCACCACAACTTACCAAACCTAATTCTTTGCTACGTTTTTTCATGTAATCACGCATCTCCTGTGCTTGATACTGAGCACAACATTGGCTGCCATCTGCGCGATGGTTGGTGCAAACAAACACATGATTTTTGTAATAAGACATAAGTTAAGAATCGCTTGAGTTGAAGTGTTGGTGATTATTTATAAGATATGCGATTATGCCCGATTTTACAGATCTAAGAAAATAG